>CAZXMY010000035.1:0-12620 GCA_964641325.1 uncultured Flavobacteriaceae bacterium
AGATAAAATAATAATCTTTCCCATCTTGTTCTTCTCCTCTTGGTTCTCTACTGGTGGCAGATATACTAAACTCTAAATTGAGTTCTTCTTGAGCGAGTAAATGCTTTACAATAGTTGTTTTTCCACTTCCAGAAGGTGCAGAAAATACGATGAGTTTGCCAGAATGTTGGTCAACTTTTGTCACGACTAGAGCACATTTAAAACTTGTTCTTTTACTTTCTCTAATTCATCTTTCATTTGCACAACAAGCTGTTGCATAGGCGCATAATTAGATTTGGAGCCTATAGTGTTAATCTCACGCCCTATTTCTTGACCTATAAAACCTAATTTTTTTCCGTTAGAATCGTCAGAATCTAGTGCTTCGGTAAAATAATCCAAATGATTTTTAAGTCGTACTTTCTCCTCTGTGATATCGTATTTTTCCAGATAGTATATGAGTTCTTGCTCAAAGCGATTTTCGTCCAACTCCACTTTCAAATCGGCAACAGCTTTTTCCAAGCGTATCTTTACACTATCTAGGCGTTCGACGTCTAATGAAATCACCTCATCTAGCAATTGCTGTAAATTTTTAATACGCAACTCAAATTCGGTTTTTAAGGAATTACCTTCATCTGCTCTGTAGGTGTTTATTTCGCTTAAAGCGGAAACCAAATTATCCAATATCGCCTTATACTCCTGCTCATCTAGTTCTTCACGTTCTACTTTTAAAGCATCAGGAAGACGTACGGCCATTTTAAGTAACTCAACATTATTCGCGCCGCCTACAACGGTCTCTAGCTGGCTCATATACTCTCTTACCACACCTTCATTTACCCTGGTATTGGTCGCTTCACCTGTGCTTTCTACATAAAGACCTACATCTACTTTACCACGAACCAGTGACTTCGCTACCAGATTACGAATGTGTAATTCTTTTTCTCTGTATGCTGATGGAATTCGCGCATTTAAGTCTAAATTCTTACTGTTAAGAGACTTAATTTCTATGGTGATTTTCTTGCCGGGAAGTTGTATAACACTTTTCCCAAAACCTGTCATGGATTTTATCATAAACACAAAGATACGAATGAGAATAGAGATATCCCGATTAATGAAAATAAGGCTGATTTAGTTTGTTTGCTTTCTTTCTTTTTACCTGCAGCCAGTAGGAAAATCAACCTCTTGAACTAAATCTTACTTCACTTTGGTATGCATATAGCGTCGTACTTGTATCTGCGCAAGAATAAAAAATAACAAAAGAAAAAGATATCCTATAGTAGCGCCATAAACAGGAGCCTGATAGAACAGCGCAACACAGATAATTGCAAGAAAAACACTGTATATGAGATACTTTTTTGCCAAAAACTGATAGGCACTTTTCCATGTTTTGTCATCTCTACTCCACCAATCTGGCACTTTTAACAGAAGTGTATTTGCCTTTTTAGACGGCGGAAAAAATTGTACTACCATAGCTGCTAGAAACAACATTAAAGCGGGTGCGATATTCGTAATAATAAAAGTTTTGTTCATTACCTCCTGTTGCCGTTTTTATCAAAGTGCTTATCCAAATAAAGTATTGAAGCATAGATCGCTGCAAAAAGGCCAAGCAGCATCCCAGCAATATGTATCATAATCGCATAGGGAATGCTAAACACGATGAGCAGAATACTAAAGGCTGTTAAATACATGGCGTAGGTCCACAAATCTCGTGCATTGCGCTTATTTGCAGCATCCCAAATATCCTGATTGGCCATGGTGCGTCGTGTCCTAAAACCATACCACTCATTAATTTCCTTAGGAGGAAATTTCTTGTAGCTCCAACTTAATCCCAGCATCAACACACAATCAAAAAGGATAACAATAATGAGTTCTGTATCCATAGTGCCTGACTTTAGTCCAAGCGCTTTATCTTGATATTACGATACCACACCACATCGCCGTGGTCTTGCAATCCAATATGCCCGTTTCTAAATTTTCCAAAACCTTTCCAACCCTTAAATTTTGAGTTTTCTACCATTGCATCCCACTTTTCTCCATGCACAGGGAACGAAAAAGCATCTTTGTCATTGAGTTTAAGTTTTGCAAGATTTGTCTTATGGTTGACTTCTAGCTCTACTTTATTCCATTCTCCAGCTGGGTTAATTAATCCATCAGGGCGCACAATCATATCATATAAAGAGCCCGCTTTATGTAAGCCATCGCCTATGAAAGAATCAGGATGCTTAGCGTCGTCTAGCACTTGTATTTCTGGTCCTGTTTCATAAGCTTCCTTAAATTCTGGAGACTCGTGTACACTCCAAAAAATACCACTGTTTCCTCCTTCAGATATTTTCCACTCTAAGGAAAGTACGAAGTTCTCATAAGTTCCTTTGGAAATAATGTTTTTTCCTCCTTCTTTACTTGGAGTAAACTTCATAGCATCACCATCTAAACTCCATTCTGAGTACATTTCTTCTGTGCCATAACCACGCCATTGATCAAAATTTGTTCCGTCAAAAAGCACTTCCCAATTGCTCTCAGAAGTACTATCTGTTGTTCCTTTGGTTTCTGTGCTCATTGTTTCTTCATTAGATTGCGTATTCTCTTTACACGCTGCAAGCAAGATTATCGCTAGAGCTACTGTGATTGTTTTTTTCATAGTTATAGTCCTAAAATTTTCTTCAACTTCTCTTTATCTATTTCTTGTCCTGCAAAATCATCAAAACGTTTTTGCGTGGCTTCAATAATATGATTTGTAATAAACTGCGCCCCTTCTCTTGCACCTTGTTCAGGACTTTTTATACAACATTCCCATTCCATAACCGCCCATACGTCACAACCATATTCGGTAAGCTTTGTAAATATAGTTTTAAAATCTACGTGCCCATCTCCTGGTGAGCGGTATCTTCCTGCTCTATCTTTCCAATCGCTATATCCTCCAAAAGCACCTCTTTTTCCATCCGGTTTAAACTCAGAATCTTTTACGTGAAACGCCTTGATAAACTCGTGATAGTGATCAATATATGTTAGGTAGTCCAATTGTTGCAATACAAAATGACTTGGGTCATACAATATATTACAGCGTTTATGATTGCCTGTAGCCTCTAGAAAACGCTCAAAGGTCACACCATCATGCAAATCTTCTCCCGGATGAATTTCATAAGCAACATCTACTCCGCACTCGTCATAAATATCGAGTAAGGGTTTCCAACGGTTTGCGAGTTCTTCAAAACCCATTTCTACCAATCCATCTGGACGTTGTGGCCAAGGATGCATCGTATGCCATAATAGGGATCCGCTAAAGGTTGCACTGGCACTCAAGCCCAAATGTTTACTGGCATGCGCCGCACTTATAACTTGCTGGCGCGCCCACTCTGTTCTTTTTTTAGGATTGTTCTTACAATCATCTGGCGCAAAATTATCAAACATTAAGTCATAGGCTGGATGCACCGCAACAAGCTGTCCTTGCAAGTGCGTAGATAGCTCCGTAATTTCCAGACCATAGCCATTAATCTTGCCTTTAAGCTCATCACAATAGGTTTTACTTTCTCCTGCAGTGGTAAGATCTATTAGTCTACTTTCCCAAGTGGGGATTTGTATGCCTTTATATCCTAAATCTGATGCCCATTTACATAAGCCATCCAATGAGTTAAACGGCGCCTTGTCGTCCATAAACTGTGCAAGAAAAACCGCTGGTCCTTTTATTGTTTTCATATTAATTCTCCGCGTAGGCGGAGATCTTTTTAAAGTTGCTAATTCTTTATCATTTCCACGAGTGCATCCCGAAATTTCGGAGTCATCCACCCACTCGTTACGTTTAGTTATTCTTTTTCGCTTTCGCGAAAGCTCAAAGACCTTCTCCAGAAGACTTCGGCATAATCATTATTGTAATTATGTTAAAAGACATCCGCCTCCGCTGATGTTATAGCGAAATCCAAACATTCCCATCGCTATGCGACTGCACTGCTTTTTCAATAAAACTCATCCCACGCACCCCATCTCTCATACTCGGAAATTCCATAGGGTCGTAATCTTCTCCTCGAACCGCTTTTGCCATTCCCTTATAAATATTCCCCATCGCGTCAAAAATTCCTTCAGGATGTCCCGGCGGAAGTTTGGTGCCATCTAATGACACTTCGTTATTGTATGCATGTCCTGGTTTTAAAACCCGTACAGGATGTCCATCTTCTAATAGATACAAATAATTAGGGTTCTCCTGCTCCCATTTTAGGCTCGCTTTCTTCCCATAAATAGCAACGGTAAAATTATTTTCTTCGCCTGTTGCGATCTGGCTGGCACGCAAAACACCTTTGGTATTAGCTCCTAATCTTAGTAAAACAGTACCATCTATATCCATCTGGTTATCATCATACAGATGATTCAAATCGGCAAGAATCGCTTTTATATCCATCCCTGTGACATACTCGAGCATCTGGTAGGCATGTACGCCTATATCTCCCATACAACAGCTTATGCCTGACTTAGCAGGATCCAAACGCCATGTACTAGAGCGTTGCGCAGGATCGTGTATGATAGGATTGATCCAGCCTTGATAATATTGGGCGTCTATCTTTTGTATTTGGCCTAGTTCTCCTGCTGCAATCATCGCTTTCATCTGACGTACCATTGGATAACCCGTATAGGTATGCGTAAGCGCAAAATGCACTCCCTTTTGTTTATGAATTGCTTCTAGCTCTAGTGCTTCGGCCTGAGTCATCGTCATAGGTTTCTCACAGATTACGTGAAACCCTGATTCCAATAACTTCTTAGCCATTGGAAAATGCAAGAAGTTAGGAGTAAGTACAGAAAATACTTGTATGCGCTCCTCTACAGGCAACTTTAACTCTTCTTCAACCATCGTATCAAAATCTTTATAGATACGATTAGTGGGGATTCCTATTGCTTTCGCGAAAGCAATATTATCCTCAAAATCTGGGTTAAAAACAGCACCTGTAAGCTGGTAGGCATCAAACATACTTGCTGCCACGCGGTGCAGCACACCTATCAAACTATCGCCGCCACCGCCTAAAACGCCCCATCGAATTTTATTGCTCATATTATTCTTTTACTTCAATTTTTTCATTCTTAAACCCAATCAAGAATATCACAAACACTACTCCCGCAAAAATTGCCGGGAAGGTCCAAATCGCATTCCAATCATGACCGTCCCCTTTTATATAAACATTTAAATCTGTTATATATCCCGCAAGTCTAAATCCTATTAACATTCCTAAACCGTAGGTAGCTAATGTGATTAATCCTTGTGCAGAACTTTTAAATTTTTCTCCTGCTTTGTGGTCTGTATAAATCTGACCCGATACAAAGAAGAAATCATAACAAATACCATGTAAAATAATTCCAAAAATGAGCATCCAAGTTCCTTCTCCTGCATCACCGTAGGCAAATAATAAATAACGCACCACCCAAGCAATCATACCTACTAAAAGGGTCATTTTTACACCATAACGTTTTAAGAATAATGGTAGTAAAAGCATAAAAGCAACCTCAGACATTTGTCCAAAGGTCATCTTTCCCGCGGCGGCTTCCATCCCTATTTCATTAAGGTATTGATTGGCGTGCTGATAATAAAAGGCTAATGGAATACAAATAAGAATTGATGCAATAAAGAAAACCAGGTAGCGTTTGTCCTTAAGCATTGCAAAAGCATCTAAACCTAGTATATCTCTTACACTTACTTTCTCACTTCTGTCTGCTGTAGGAGGTGTGTCTGGAAGGGTAAAACTAAAAATTCCCAATAATGCCGCTGCTCCAGCTGCCATTAAAAAAGTGTTTTGTAATAAATTTTCAGACTCCCACGCTAAAAACGCAATTACCAATCCTGCAATAATCCAACCTAAGGTTCCAAATACGCGTATCCAAGCGAAGGCAGATTTATTTGTAGTAAGTTGTCTAAATGCGACAGAATTCACAAGAGCGAGTGTTGGCATATATAGAATCATATACACTAATATATACGGGTAAAAAGAACTGAAATCTGAAGAGCTTCCTGCCATATACAAAAGTCCCGCTCCTAATAAATGAAGCACTCCCAATATCTTTTGGGCAGAAAAATACCTGTCTGCAATAAGTCCTATAATAAAAGGAGCAATAATTGCGCCTAGAGACTGCGTCTCGTATGCCATTGCCAGCTCACTTCCTGGAGAGTTAAATGACTTTGCCAGAAACGTACCCATGGTGACAAACCAAGCTCCCCAGATAAAGAACTCGAGAAACATCATAATGGATAATTGTGTAAATGTTTTTGCCTTCATAGTTTAATTATTTTAGATTATCTATTGATTTTTGAACTAATACTCTGGTAAGCTTTGCCCCGTTTTTAGGGTCTGGCAAACCACCTTCATATTCTGTACCAATATACCCCTTAAAACGATCGGTCTTATGATCGTTCACAATCTGGATGAGTCGCTGATAATCTAGCTTTGTCTCGTTTCCATTATCATCAAAGTTATATGACTTCGCACTTGCACCCACGGCAAATCCCATAAGTTCTTGAGTTCCTTTATAGGTGTCATACTCCTTCACACAGGGAGATGCCCATCTATCACCATCGCGTCTCGCAACACAAAAATTCCCAAAATCTGGCAGGGTTCCTACTGTTGTCATATTAACCTCTTTCATTACAGCTACCAGCTTTGCGGCATCACTAGACCAACCTCCGTGATTTTCTATCACAATGTTTACCCCTATTTCCTTACCGTAAGCGCCCAGTTCTTTAAGAGAAGCCACAGATAGTGCGTGCCATTTTACAGGGTCCAATTCTCCAAATAGATTAGCACGTACAGAATGTGCTCCAATATGTTTGGCAGCATCCATCCATACCTTATGCTGTGCAATGGCTTCTTGTAATTTTTTAGGGTCAGGATCCGCCAGTTCTCCTGCGTGATCTACCATAATTAACACATTTTCTATACCAGCTTCCTTACTTTTTTCGAGCCATTTGGAGGCAAGCGCCATAATTTCGGTTTTGAATGAAGGCTTCCCAACAGCTGCTGTTGCCTCTGGATATAGTTGAGTTACGTATTCTACTCCTGTAAAACCAAGCTCTTTGGCTATTTGAGCAAAATCCATAGGGTCTAATGAGCCATCCTTAAAAGGCTTGTTTAAGGACCACTGTGCTAGCGAATGTTTATAGGTTGCGGTGTTCACACTTAATTTTTCTGTTTTTGCTTGAGCGTAAGCGTTATTTTCTTCCTGATTTGACGTCTCTTTTTTACAAGAAAGCACCAAAAAAGAACAGATTACTACTGTTGTCAAAATATTTTTCATAAAGTATTATTTAATTAAGGTAGAACTACAACGTTTTCGCTTTATCTAAACTGTTAAAACTACCGTTTGCCTAAGTTATGACTTTTTACAAATTGACAAAAAGCAACTTAAAATTTATATATTTGGTAACTACCGAGAATAAAATATATCATTAATACAATATATAGTGAATACTCCTAACGAAAACGAAATATACGACGCTATCGTCGTAGGATCAGGAATAAGTGGTGGCTGGGCTGCCAAAGAGCTTTGTGAAAATGGCCTCAAAACCCTAGTTCTTGAGCGCGGGCGTGATGTAAAACACATCGAAGATTATCCAACCATGCATTTGGACCCTTGGGACTCCAAGTTTAAAGGTGAAAACCCAAGAGAAATAAATGCCCGATATCAAAAACAAGCGCGCACAGGCTATGTACATAAGGGAGAGCGCAGACATTTTTTTGTGGATGATATAGATCATCCCTATAATGAAACAAAGCGTTTTGATTGGATACGCGGGTATCATGTAGGAGGACGTTCTCTTATGTGGGGAAGACAGAGTTATCGCTGGAGTGATATAGACTTTGGAGCCAACAAAAAAGAAGGTATTGCTGTAGATTGGCCAGTGCGCTATAAAGATATCGAACCTTGGTATGAGAAAGTAGAAGAATTTATCTCTGTAAGTGGAGAAGCCTTGGGCCTAGAAGTACTGCCCGATAGTAAGTTTAATCCTCCTATGGAACTTAATTGTGTCGAAACACATCTTAAGAAAAATATGGCGCAAAACTATAAAGATCGTGTCCTTACCATAGGGCGCGTTGCGCATATTACAGGAGCGAAAACCTATGATGGGAGATCTGCCTGCCAGTTTAGAAACCGTTGTATGAGAGGTTGTCCTTTTGGAGGGTACTTCTCAAGTAATTCATCTACGCTACCTGCAGCGGAGCGCACTGGAAATATGACTTTACGTCCATTTTCTATTGTAAGTGAGGTGATGTATGATGAAAAAACAGGAAAAGCAACTGGTGTAAGAGTAATTGATCAAGAAACCAACGAGAAATTAGAATTTAAGTCTAAAGTAGTTTTCTTATGTGCATCTGCCATAGGATCTACGAGTATCCTTATGCAATCTAAAAGCAAAAGATTTCCTAATGGTATGGGTAACGACTCTGGAGAGCTAGGTCATAACCTGATGGATCACCACTTTAAAGCAGGAGCAACCGCAAAATGGTCTGGAGATAAAGATAAGTATTATAAAGGCCGACGTCCTAACGGTATATATATTCCTCGTTTTAGAAATATAGGTGGAGAGACAGAAATGAAAAGCTTTAAAAGAGGGTATGGATACCAAGGAGGTGCTGGTCGTGGCGATTATCAGCCGCAAATTGCCGAAGCCGGTTATGGTGCAGCACTTAAAAAAGTCATCCAAGAACCAGGAGGATGGACTATAGGTCTTATGGGCTTTGGAGAATGTCTACCTTATCATGATAATAAAATGGAGCTTGACTATAACAAGCTAGACAAATGGGGATTGCCTACGGTTACTTTTGACGCAGAGTGGAAAGAGAATGAATGGGAAATGCGTAAGGACATGATTGCCTCTGCAAAAGAAATGTTGCGCAATGCCGGTTTTGAAAATATCGAGACTATGGATGACCCCAGTGCTCCGGGAAATGGAATACACGAGATGGGAACCGCACGTATGGGACGTGACCCGAAAACCTCTGTTTGCAACGGCAATAATCAACTTCACGCAGTGCCAAATGTATATGTTACAGATGGTGCCTTTATGACCTCTGCGAGTTGCGTTAATCCTTCATTAACGTATATGGCATTTACTGCACGAGCGGCAAATCACGCGGCTCAACAACTTAAAAAAGAAGCTTAAAATGGATAGAAGAAAAGCCTTAAAAAATATTGGACTAGGAGCGGGATTTCTTGTTGCCACTCCTACTGTCTTAAATCTTTTACAAAGTTGTAAAAGCGAACCCTTATTTATTCCTAACTTCCTTACAAAAGGAGAAGGCCATGCGCTAAGACGTATCGTAGATCTCATTATCCCATCTGACCAGAGTGCTCCTGGAGCAGTAGATGTTGGGGTACACGCGTTTATAGATAATTTCTGGAATGAAGTAGTGCCAGAAGAAAGTCAGGCGCAAGTTCGCAAGGCGTTTGCAGGGTTTGCTGGAGAATTTACAAAGACATTTAGTAAAGATATTTCCGAAGGTAAAGCCGAAGAGTTCGACCAACTTTTAGATAAGTATCTAGCAGTTTCCAAAGAAGAACAAAAAGGGTTTGATAAAAGAGCAGGTGAGTTTTACAGAGCTTTTGATAAAGACCCAAACACTACCATGGACACCGACCTAGCGTGCAATCAATTGTTTGGCCAACTGCGCGGAATGACGGTTTGGGGCTGGCAACAATCCGAAGAAATAGGAGAAAACGTGCTCGCTTATGATCCTATCCCAGGACAGCAAATCGGTTGCCTTTCTGTAGAGGACGCAACAGGAGGAAAAGCTTTTTCATTATAGTATGAAGCGAAGAAAATTTATACAAAAAGGAGCCCTAGCAGGTTCCTTTTTAGGTTTAGGAGGTTTGGGTATTCATCACGCTTACGCGAAATCCAGCCCCGAAGAACAAATGGATACAATGCCGTTTTCTGAAAAGAAACATAAGTTTAATTTAAAGTATGCACCTCATATAGGAATGTTCAAAGAGTTGGCGGGAGAAAATCCAATAGCCCAACTAGACTTTATGGCTTCACAGGGTTTTACAGCCTTTGAAGACAATGAGATGCGCAATCGACCTATTGCAGAGCAGGATGCAATGGCAGCTACTATGCAAAAGCACAATATGACTATGGGTGTTTTTGTGGCACATAAAATTTACTGGACAGAGCCTAATCTAGCTAGTGGTAAACAAGCCTGGCGAGACGAGTTTCTCAACGATATTAAAAACTCTATAGAAGTTGCAAAACGTGTAAATGCTAAGTGGATGACCGTTGTACCGGGTCACGTAGACTTGCGTCAAAATATGGCCTATCAAACAGCACACGTCATAGAAACACTCAAGCAAGCCAGTGCGCTACTCGAACCTCACGGACTTGTGATGGTTTTAGAACCTCTCAACTTTAGAAATCATCCTGGATTATTTTTATCAGAATCGCCACAAGCCTTTCAGATTTGTAAGGCTGTAAACAGTCCATCTTGTAAAATTTTATTTGATATCTATCATCAGCAAATTCAGGAAGGAAACCTTATTCCTAATATTGAGGCTTGTTGGGATGAGATTGCCTATTTCCAAATAGGTGATAATCCGGGACGCAATGAGCCTACCTCAGGTGAAATAAATTATAAAAACCTCTTTAAATATATATACAGTCGTGGTTTTGACGGTGTATTAGGGATGGAACATGGCAATTCCATCAAAGGCAAAGAAGGCGAGCAAAGGGTGATAGATGCCTATGTGGAGAGTGATGGGTTTTTATAAAATAAGGCTCTATTTAATTCTCATTTTTTTCTTTGTTAGTGTGCCAAAAGTCGTTGAGCTGTTTGCGTTTCGTTTTTATTAGAATTTCAGAAGGGTCTGACATAAAGAAATATTTTCGCCCCTCAAGTTTTATATAACACTTAAAAATCAAGGAATAATTAATGTCTTGGATGTTATCGTAGCTGTTGGGATTATCATTTATATAGATAAAATCCTTGTCAAACTCTACCTTCACCAATTGAAATAGTTTGCCTCTAATAATCCATCCAATAGCAACAAATGAAAAAAGTCCAATAAGAAAATAATCGGTATTACCCCTAATTACTAAAAAAACTATAATACCAAGGAATAAAAATAAAACCCCTTTAAAAAAGACTGTTAGTAAAGTATTTGATAATTCTACCCTCACAAGACTTTCTTCAATTAACCTACTCCACAATAAACTTCCCTTTCATAAGGCCTGAGTGGCCCGGAAAACTACAGATAAAATCATAGGTTCCTGCGGCAGGAGCTGTAAAAGTAACCTTAGCAGATTGTCCTCCACCTATCATTTTTGTATGGGCAATAACATCTTTACCATTTTCTGGTATCCAATCGCCTTTTTGACCTATGGCGCCAGCCGCAGCAGCAAATGTAGGAATAGCCGTGCCTTCTTTTAAAAGGACAAAATTGTGTCCCATTATTTTAATATCTCCCTTGCCTATATGACGTAGCGTAAGAGTAATTTCCTGACCTGCTTTTACCTTAAATTCGGATTTATCAAATTTCATAAGATCATTACCCGTTAAGGCAAGATTCACGCTATTGGTGTTCTTTTTTGTTTCTTTTTTAGACCCTAAGGTCACTTTATTATCTTTGGTTTTCTTTTCGTCGCCTCCACAAGAAGCTAAAAATGCAACTAAAACTAAGGCTGTAAAAATGCGTGTTAATTTCATAATATCGTCTTTGTAATAAGGGCTCTAAGATAGCATTATCCCTCGTTTTTTTTGAGTATTTTCTCGAAAAATTCCCAGCTTCTCACCTCATTATAATAAAAATCTCCGGATTGATAAAAGCCTACGTGACCGCCGTGTTCGGGAGTTTCAAGAAATAAGATTTCGGACGCTTTCGCGAAAGCGTAAGGATAACAATCTCCGTGTAAAAAAGAGTCGTTTTTTGCATTGAGAATTAAGGTAGGTATTTTTATCTCAGGGATGTATTGAAAACTACTGGCTTGGGCATAATAGTCTAAAGCGTCTTTAAAACCGTGAGCAGGCGCCGTATAAAAATCATCAAAGGTTTTTAGTGATTTTATTTTATGATAACGCTCCCATGATAATTGTTCGGGATAATGCGGCATTTTCTTACGATACTTCTTCCGTAAGTCAAAAAGAAAAGAAGTACGATATACCCAATTTTCTCTTTTTGTAAGTTGTTCTAAGGAGGCCTTAAGGTCTGAAGGAACGCCTATGGTAGAAGCCGCCATAAGTGTATTAGGAATATCCTTCTTCTCTCCTAAATACTTAAGTATCGCGTTTCCTCCCAAGCTCACCCCGTATAAAAACAACTTCTTGTATTGCCCTTTATAGTGTATCTTATTAATAACAAAACGCATGTCTTCTGTCTCCCCGCTATGGTACGAGCGGTACAGTCTATTTTGCTCCCCACTACAGCCTCTAAAGTTTACCGCAGCTACATCATACCCATTCTGAGTAAGGAGTTTTGCCATACCCAGCATATAGGTGCGTTGAGCATTGCCTTCTAGGCCATGAAAAAGGAATACTGCCTTGCTGCTCTTTTTTTGGGGGATAGAGAAACTCCAATCTATATCTAGAAAATCACCATCTGGCAGTTCTATGCGTTCTCGTTCTTGTGAGACCCCTTTTACTCGCCTTAATTTTGCGGAATAAATGGTAGAGAAGTGGGTGTTT
>CAZXMY010000036.1:0-12619 GCA_964641325.1 uncultured Flavobacteriaceae bacterium
CATTAATAGAGATTACTCCTTACTTACAAGAGTACAAGCATTTGCCTTAGATGCGCACTTTACCTTAGAACAAGTAGGCCGCAACAGTAAAGGGCATTTTATTAATTTTAACGGCACTGCAGGTATCTGGCGCAAGGCGTGCATAGAGGATGCTGGAAATTGGGAAGGAGACACCTTGACCGAAGATCTAGATCTAAGTTATCGTGCTCAACTCAAAAACTGGAAATTCAAGTACCTAGAAGATGTGCATACTCCTGCAGAATTACCTGTGGTCATTAGTGCGGCAAGATCCCAACAGTTTAGATGGAACAAAGGTGGTGCAGAGAATTTCCAGAAAATGCTTAAAAAGGTCGTTAAGAATAAAAATATTTCGTCCAAGACTAAAGCGCATGGTGTGCTGCATTTACTTAATAGTACGATGTTTCTTAATGTTCTTATTGTGGGTTTACTGAGTATCCCTATGCTTTATATAAAAAACGAGTATGCCCATCTCAAGCCTTACTTTTATGTGATGAGTTTCTTTGTAGCTAGTACGGTAATCTTTTTTATTTGCTATTGGTATATGTTTAAAGCTACCTATGGGGGCGGTTTCAAACAGTTTATTAGATATATAGGAATGTTTTTTACATTTTTTAGTATCGCCATGGGCTTTTCGCTACACAACTCTATTGCCGTGATAGAAGGCCATATAGGCAAGCGCAGTGATTTTATTCGTACTCCAAAATTCAATATCAACTCCCTTAAAGATAGCTGGAAAGACAATAAATACATCAAGAAAAAAATCTCTATTAATGTAATTTTTGAAGGCCTATTAATGATTTATTTTGGTTTTGGGATGTATAGTGCCTTTATTGTGGGAGACCAAGGAGGAGATTTTGGACTTTTCCCTTTTCACTTGATGCTCTTTATTGGTTTTGGTTTTGTTTTCTTTAAATCGCTTACCTCTAAGGTGTGATTGCAAAAATTTGGAAATATCACAAGCTTCCGCTTCTACTTTCCTTAGTTTCTCTTTTACTGTATTACTACTTTGGAAATATTCTAATAAGAAGTAATTTTTATACTCTATTTGGCCTTTATACAAGTTTATTTATTCTGTTTTACTTTATTGTAAAAAAGGGCAAAACAGACTTCTGGTTGTTGGCTGGAATTGCGATTCTTTTTCGACTTGTATTCCTACCGCTTATCCCCAATTTATCACAAGACTTTTATAGATTTATATGGGATGGAAGAATGCTCATACAAGGCTTCAATCCTTATTTAACAACGCCACAAAGTTTTATAGAAGCTAATCAATTCTCTATAGTCTCCCAAGCCCAAGAATTATATAATGGCATGGGCGAATTAAACGGAAGTCATTACACAAATTACCCTCCTTTAAATCAGCTATGTTTTGCTATGGCCAGCCTTCTTGGAGGAAAAAGCATTGCTGGAGTAGCCGCCATGCTCAGAATAATAATCATAGCGGCAGATATTGGGATCATTATAATAGGTAAAAAATTGTTACAACGCCTGGGTTTACCCATACACAACATTTTTTGGTATGCCCTCAATCCCTTTATTATTATTGAGATGACGGGAAACCTTCATTTTGAAGCTGTAATGGTATTTTTTGTAGTGTGGTCCTTGTATTTACTTATAAAAGGCAGATGGATATGGAGCGCCGTGCTATTTGCCTTCTCCATATCTTTAAAACTATTGCCACTACTTTTATTGCCTTTTTTCTTTCAATATTTTTTATCCCAAAATGGAAAAATGAAATGGTACCGCTTACGCGAAACCATAAAAAACCTCCCTAAACTTGTCTATTTCTATATCATAATACTTACGGTAATCGCTTTATCTTTTGCCCCTTTTCTAACAGGTCAATTTGCCGAGAATTTTGCAGCCACGATTAGTTTATGGTTCAAGAATTTTGAATTTAATGCAAGTATCTACTATCTCATACGATGGTACGGTTACCAGACTATAGGGTGGAATATTATTGCAGATGTAGGCCCCAAATTACCTCTTTATGTCATTGCACTTATATTGCTAATTACTTTCTTAAGAAATAATAAAAAAATGATTTCTATGATTACCGCTATGGTCTTTGGAATCTCTGCGTATTTCTTATTATCAACTACAGTACATCCGTGGTATCTCGCCACACCTCTTGTTCTTTGTGTTTTTACCCGCTACAGATTCCCGCTAGTATGGAGTTTTACAATTATGCTTAGTTATAGCGCGTATGGCCCAGAAGGCTTTAATGAGAACCTAGCCCTTGTGGCTTTAGAATATGGTATAGTAATAGGCTATTTTATTTGGGAAGTTTTTACTCTAGGCAGAAAAAAGAGTTACTTCCTAGTCGCTAGATAGATGCGAGCTGTTTTCCTATACTTATAATTTTTGTGTCCCTTTTTTACTTTATTAAGATCTATGGAATCTCGTAATTCCAACGTGTAATCTATAAAGTCTCTGGTAAGATTGTGCCCGCAAGTCGCACATTCAAGAACTAAAAAATTAGAAGCTAGAGTATCGCTTTTCACATCTAAACTATCGATAGAGGGTAAGGTTTTGCCATATTCCCATATCATCTCGGGCATAATCATCTGATAGGCATATAAAGGAAGCCCAGAAGGGTTTTGTATTGCAGAAAAACTTTTAGGTTCTTTTTGATTATAAAAATGTTTAGCGATAGGTCCAATTGCAAATCCCAAAATGAGTATACCGAGCATAGTATAATAAAAAGCCTGTTGAATGTCTTTTCTTCGGACTAAGGCGTTAAGAAGAAATAGCCCCAGTAGTAATACTGTCAACAATAAAACATAAACATACCAAGGTATCGTGTCTACGCCGTAAGTAAAAAACAATACGGGTAAAGCACCTAAAAAAGGAATGACTATGAGCCCAAAATGTACATACACTGGCAACCGTTGCTTCCAGTCTTTTAGTAACTTAAATTCTCGCACCAGGTATTCTAGGTAAAATCCAATGTTTATAGCCAGCGGAATTAAAACGGGCATTAAATAACGTGATTTCTTTTCAGGGATAATAGAAAGCAGCAGTACGGAAATTATAGTCCATAAAAACACAAACTGATACGTCTTTACGTGCTTCACTCTTTTTTTGAGATAGAAATACATCAAACTCACAAAGGCTGGAAGTGTCCATACTCCGCTTTGCACAAAAAAGCTCCAATAATAATAAAACGGCCTAACATTATAGGAACTCCAATTGGTCGTTTCTTTGGAGGCAATTCGTATAAAAGCCTCAGGATCTACTATTCTCACATAAGCATACCAACTAAATCCTAAGACAAGACCACATAGTAGTAATAAAACTAAATATTCGATATGCTTTTTATGTACTCCTTTTCTAAAAACTATAAAATAGGAAGCTAGAAAAGGAAGTAATAATACATACACAGAAACTGGACCTTTACTCAACACAGAAGCAATCAAAAACAAGACGCCAAGAATACCAGATATAAATATTTGCTCATTGCGCAACCCTTTAATCAAGAAATAAATACTCCATAGCATAAAGGTATGCGCATAAATATCCCACGGCGCATCAAAAATAATTAACACCACATATAAGGATGTAATCGCAATGAATCCATTTCTTAGACTATGCGGTTTTGAGAGGTTTAGCTTTCGCGAAAGCATAAATACTCCCATTCCCAAAAACAGTACCATTAGTGCTGCTGGCAATCGCATTGCCCAGACAGCAGTCATCCCAAAAAGCTTACCGAAGAAAGCAGTAATCCAGGTAGGAAGTGGTGGTTTTTCATAACGCGGCTCTCCGTTAAGGGTTGTGAGAATCCAGTTCCCTTCTGTAAGCATCTCTCGTGCACTAATAAAATTTCTAGCTTCCATGATACCTACTTCTAGAACCGTCAAGTTAGGTAGAAGTAAAGCCATTGTAAAAACGGCAAGACTTAACAATGGATATTTTTGGATGATATTAAGCACGCTTTTTCTTATAAAGCATTATGTTTCTTGTATAAATAATGGCACCCATCAGGTTAGAAATGATGAGTACAATATCTTGTCTAAAGATAAAATAAGTAAGCGTCATCAAGCCGCCAATTAAGCTTATTATCCAAAAACCCAATGGCAAAATGGCCTCTTTATTTTTTTCTGCATAAAGCCATTGATACACAAATCGTGATGTAAATACCACTTGTGCTACTATCCCTAAGATGAGCAACCATGTAGCAATATCTGGATTATTGAGTAGGTTCTCAAGGTCATTATTACCATTGGTATATCCATAATACAGTATAGCAACAGGTATTAAGATAAAAACCAACTGACTCCATTTAGGCAGTTTACGCCATTGCTTTTGTATCTGAAGATTGCGTATATAAATAAAATAGGTGAGCACTTGCCCTAGCATTAAGGCAAAATCTACTTGCAAATACCCATAAATAAATAGTAAGAAGGAACCTGATAAACTCAACCACCAGAAAAATAGCGGCGTGACAGATTGTTTTTGTTTTTCAGAAAGAATCCATTGGGAATACATTCTTGCGCCAAAACATAATTGACCCAAGATGGCAATAATAAAATAATAATTATCCACGGTTTGTTTTTCCTACTTCGTAGTTGATGTATTTCCTCTTCATCCAGAGATAAGCAAAACAGTCCATAAACGGTCCTAAAAGTCTATTGCTTAGTCCAAATTTTGCTTCACCAGCAATCCTGGGAAAATGTCGTACGGGTACTTGCTTGATCTTCCCTTCTTGCAACAATATCATTGCAGGTAAAAAACGATGTAAATCTCTAAACATAGGTATGCGTTTTGCATATGGTGTTTTAATAATTTTTAAAGGACAACCCGTATCATCCATTCCATCTCTTGTAAAAGCACGGCGTATACCATTAGCAATACTGGAGCTCATATTTTTTACCAAACTATCTTTGCGATCGGCTCGAACGCCAGTAACTAAGGCGCAATCGCCCATTGCATCCAGTAAGGTGTTAAAATCTTCTGGCGAGGTCTGTAAATCTGCATCTATATACCCTACTAGTGGCGTAACTGTATGATCAAAACCAGCTTTTATTGCAGCGCTTAAACCGGCATTTTGAGTAAAAGAAATAAAAGAAAAAGAATCGTTTCTATCGCAAATATCTTCTATTAGCTCTTGACTACTATCACTAGAACCGTCATTAATAAAAAGCACTTGGCAAGGGACACTTGCATTTTTAAAATAAGACAAAAATTCTTGCTCTACACGCAGTAGATTACCTTCTTCATTATAAACTGGAACTATGATAGTAAGTTTATAATCCATCTTACTTATATCATCTTAAGATTGATAACCTCCTGTTTAGTAAGATGTCTCCAGTTGCCACGAGGTAAATCCTTCTTTGTAAGACCAGCAATCGTAACACAATCTATCTTAATAACTTCGTAATTAAGACGTTCAAAAATGGTACGGATTACGCTGTTTCCTGTATGTTTTATTTTGAGTCCTATCTCCTTTTTGGGCGAACCCTCTACAAAAGAGATTTCTTCTACTGTTATTTTTTTGCCGTCTATACTAATTCCCTCTCGTATACGATCTATATCTGCAATTTTTAGATTTTTGGACAGCGAGACTTGATATAATTTTACTACACCTTGCTTAGAGTTTGTAAAGCTCTGATGTAACTCATCATCATTAGTAAACAGTAGTAATCCTGTAGCATTGCGACCTAGTCTTCCGATAGGCTTGATACGGGAACGTGTAGCTTTTGCTACGAGATCCATAACCGTATTGCCTTTATCATTGCTAGTCGTGGTAGCAAAACCTTTAGGTTTATTAAGTAAAACATACGCTTTTGATTCTGGGCTTATGCGACGTCCATCAAAACGTACATCATCATCCAGCTGCACCTTATACCCCATTTCATTAATCACCTTGCCATTCACAGTCACATTACCTATGGAGATATACATATCCGCCTCACGACGGGAGCAAATACCCGCGTTTGCGATGTATTTATTAAGACGTATTGACCCATCATTTGAAGGTTTAGCCACCTTCTTTTTCTGATCTCCGGAAGGTTTTCCTTGCTTTTTATTTTTATGATATCGTTTATCGCCTTGCGCCATTACTGTGTTTACTTAATTTGACACAAAGGTAGGCAAAATGAATAGGTAATAGTCTGTGCAAGGTAGATTTCCAAGCAGGAATGCCTCCTTGGCATATTACTTGATAATTTACAAGTCTAACTTGTAAAATTCATCATCATGTCAAAACGAACAGCACCCGAAGTAAATGCAGGATCTATGGCAGACATTGCCTTCTTACTCCTCATCTTTTTTTTAGTCACTACCACCATAGACAAAGATAGCGGCATCGCTCGACAATTGCCTAGAGATCAAAAAAATCCCATAGACATCTTATTACATGAACGCAATGTTTTTGAAATTAAAATAGGAAAGGAAGGAGATCTTTTTGTTGAAAATGAACTACTCCCATTGTCAGAATTAAAAGTAGCCACTATGGCTTTTTTAGACAATGGAGGCGTCCAATTTGGAGATAAAGATTTTTGCTCGTATTGCAAGGGTTTGCGCGATGCAAGCTCTTCAGACAATCCACAAGAAGCGGTAGTATCTATCTCATCCCATAGAGAAGCACCCTATGAAAGTTACATAGCTGTGCAGAATGAATTAACAGCTGCCTATATGCAACTGCGTAATAGGGAAGCACAGCGCCTTTTTTCTTATGATTATACCAGAACTAAAAAAGCGCTAGATGAAGGGCATATTACGCGGGACAGCGGTAAAACTAAAAAAGAACTTTTACACATTAGAGACTTATTCCCAATGCTTATCTCTGAAGCAGAGATTAAAGCGGTTTATTAATCCTTAAACTTAACCGTTGTCTGCCGTTCGCGATTTACGTTTAACTGCGTCACATCTGGGCGGCTATAATGACCTACGGGATCAAAATTCTGGCGCTCTTCGTATACGCGATTAAAATCTATGGTGTGATATATATTTCCTTCTGTGGTCATATCGGGCTCTACTATAAATTCTCCATCAGGACCTGCAATACAAGAGCCGCCATTAGAAAGTACTTGCGGAGCTCTTTTTAAAATCTCATCTAGATGTGTGGTATCTTCTGGGAAGTCTTCTCTTCTCATAAGACTAGAAACAGAGAGCACAAAAGAGCGAGACTCACGAGCAATAAATCGTGTGATGTCTTTTGTATTATGGTCACTTCCCGGCCATACCGCTACGTGTAAGTTCTCTCCTTGGGCATACATAGCAGCTCTAGGTAGTGGCATCCAGTTCTCCCAGCAATTGAGACCTCCTACAGTAAAAGCTTTTAATTTATGAGTTACAAGACCATTGCCGTCGCCTGGCGACCAAGTTAACCGCTCATCGTATGTAGGTTGTAACTTTCGGTGTACAGATTGTATATTTCCTTCTTGATTAATGTACACTAAAGAAGCATACAAACTATGCGATCCTCTATCTTGAGGACGCTCTATAATACCTAGGTAGATGGCTATGTTATGCTTTCGCGAAAGCGCACATAACTCCTCCAAATCTCCAGCCTCTATATCTATACTGTTACGAGCATACTGTGCGTGTAACTCCTTAACTACGGTTTTATTCCACTCTGCGCCACCGGTTAGGGCAAGCCAATAGGGATAACCTGGCACTAATCCCTCACCAAAAACAATGAGCTCTGCTCCTTCTTGAGCTGCGTCTATGACTGCTTGTTGAACTTTTTCTAAGGTGGCCGTCTTGTTTAACCAAACGGGTGAGATTTGCCCTAAGGCAACTTTGAGATGATTTTCTGGTGTACTCATAGTAGTAAATTAATTCGGTCTAAAACGACGTGTATATCTAACAGCAGTATACAAAAAACTCCTGCAAGGATGATTAGTTTTAATATAGTATGCAGTAGGAGATAATGTATTTTTTTTTGAGATCTCCAAAGTACTAGTAGAAAAATAAGCAACATCATTACACTTGCGTAAAAATATAAATACATATGCCCAATAGAAAAATGATTCACCAGAAAATAAATAGGAACTATTGTAAATCCAGCTAAAGCCGTAAGAAACCACTTGGACGATTTCTCTCCTAAAACAATGGGTATGGTTCTATAATTCTGAGCGAGATCCCCCTTTATATTCTCCAGATCTTTTACTAACTCGCGCATCATTACGACAAGAAACAAAAAACTGGCGTGTACAAAAATGACTGCATCTAGATTTTTATAATACAAGAAAATGGCAAAAAAGGGTGTAAGGGCTAAGGCCGCAGCCATTATATTACCTATCATCGTCCATCTCTTTACCTTATGACTATATAACCATATGGCAAAGATGTAAACTGCAAAAAATAATACGGCTCTAAACGAAACGTAACTGGCCGCAATTATCGCAAGAAAATTAAGGACGAAATAGATAGATAACTTGGTGTTTTGACTTACTAATCTGTCCAGCTGCGTTTTGCGTGGTCTATTAATCAAGTCTTTCTCCGAATCGTAAAAATTATTAATAATATATCCTCCAGCAATCACAGCAGAAGAGGCTGCAACTAATAAAAAAAGATGAGCATCAAAAAAAATATCTTTTAAGGATTTTCCTGGAGCTAAAATAAAAATGGAAGTGAGATATTGAGCCAGTATAATTATCAAAATATTATACCCGCGCACCACAGAGAAAAGACTAAACATCTTTAGAAGGAGATGTCTGTTTTTTCGCGAAAGCGTGCCCATAAAATGTATTGAATTTCTAGAAGTTATACACCACCTCTAGTTTGTAATCACGTAATGCTTTTCTCGCGGCATCAATATCCTCAGTAAAACCTAGCATATAACCTCCACCACCAGAACCACATAACTTGAGGTAATAGACGTTAGTCTCTAATCCCTTTTTCCAGAGGTCATGAAACTTTGCAGGAATCATAGGCTTAAAGTTGTTAAGCACAACTTTAGATAATTGTTTTACGTTGCCAAACAAGGACTGTATGTCTCCTTTTAAGAAATCATCTACACAAGCATCTGTATGTTTTACAAACTGATTTTTGAGCATCGCTCTAAAACCTTCTTGCTTCATATTATCCATAAAGATATTTACCATAGGTGCAGTCTCTCCCGTCATACCACTGTCTAGTAAAAAGACAGCGCCCTTACCTTGTGTCTCTTGCGAGGGAATACCCGCAGGCTCAATATTATCTTTACTATTAATAAGAATAGGTAGGCTTAAGTAACTATTCAGTGGGTCTAATCCCGAAGACTTCCCATGAAAAAAAGATTCCATAGCACCAAAAATGGCTTTGAGCTTTAAAAGTTTTTCACGAGTGAGATTTTCTAAAACTGTAATTTTCTCCACCGCGTATTTATCGTAAATCGCTGCTACAAGCGCCCCGCTACTTCCTACGCCATACCCTTGTGGTATACTAGAATCAAAATACATCCCATTGCTAATATCTTTGGAAAGACATTGAATATCAAAAGTAACCAGTGTATCTGAGTCTTGATTTATTGTCTCTAGGTAAGCGACATATTCCTTGAGTTTTTTATTAGAAGCTATTGCCTCCTGAGAAGGGCTATCTTCTATCTTAAGTGCTCCGTTATAGAAGTTGTAAGGAATGGCTAGACCTTTTGAGTCTTTTATAATACCATACTCTCCAAAAAGTAAAATCTTAGAATAAAATAAGGGGCCTTTCATAAGCTATATGTCTTTCAAGACATTACAAAGTTACAATTTTTTTGCACCTAAACCAGCATAGTCGTGTATGTACTGCTCGTTTTGACAGAATGTTGCCAGTTTTTCTTTTATAAATGCCTGAATTTGAACCTTTTCATTTCTAGGATAAAGAACGTGTACATTAGCACCTGCATCTAGCGTAAAACATACTTTCGAAGCTGTTTCTTCACGGTACTTCCAGATGGCATTAATAATCTCCAGTGTGTTGGGTTTCATTAAAATAAAATAAGGATGACTTGTCATCATCATAGCATGTAAAGTAAGTGCCTCACTCTCTACTATTTTTACAAATTGATCAATGTCTCCTGTTTCAAAAACGCTTATGAGACTAGAAAGATTTTGGTGAGCTTGAGAGAATCTCGCTTTCGCGAAAGCGTGCCCGTGCATCAACCCATGTCCAATAGTGCTTGACACTTGTTTTTCTCCTTTATCCACTAATAAAATGGTATCCTGATAGTCCTTAAAAACATCGTGAACTTTACCCAAAAAAGGAGTTCCAAGAAGATTGCTGCTATTTGCTATTTCTTTATGCTCTCCCCACACTACAAGTGGTCCTTCTATACTCCTACAGGCACTTCCAGAACCTAATCGTGCTAAAAAAGAAGCCTTTTGGGTATAATAGGAATCACTTAATTCTGGATTGAGTTGTTTTTCCATCTCTACCAAACATAAGGCAAGCGCACTCATACCCGAAGCAGAACTCGCAATACCAGAACTATGTGGAAAAGTATTTGAGGTCTCTATTGTAAAACGATAGTCATTTATATAGGGAACGTATTGTGCGATGCGTTCAAAAAAAGTGGCGATTTTAGGCTCAAAACTTTGCTCCCTTTTACCATCCAAAAAAACTTGAAAAGAAAGTACATCATTTTTCTCAAAAGAAACTATGGTTTTGGTAAGACAGTTACTTAGTGTAAAACTAATACTAGGGTTTTGAGGCAATTGCTCTCCATATTTTCCCCAATATTTTACGAGAGCAATATTGCTAGGAGATGCATAGGCAACACGCCCTTCTTCCAACTGTGAATATTCCCTTTTCGGAACAAATAATTCTTGTGTCATACAAAACAATATACCGCAAATATAATCCAACTAAAGGAGAACATCTATGCCGCCATTTGCAGAGATTCAAAAGCTTATACTCTCTGCCAGTTCTAATATTTTAATCATAGTGCGGTGATTTCTAGTCGTGGCATTAAGCTTAAGCATTTTCTCCACGAGATTGTTGGAATATTTAGATTTTCCAAATCCCTTAGCCGCATGATAATACACACATCTTTCTTGAAGTATTATCTGTCCATCTGTGTACTTAATAGTCTCAAAATCTGCTATCATCTCTTTTTCAGGGAAACGAGATAAGATAGTATAATAGGTTTCCTTTACTTGTTCGCCAGAAAAAGGATTGTTTACTACGATCTCTTTAAAATTAGAATGAGATACCACTATTGTAGGAACTTCAAATCCGAATTCTTTTTCTATACAGCTTGCAATCTTAATTTCGCAGTTTGCAGGAGTTTCATCATATCTAAAAACAAGATTACCACTTTGTATATACGTCTGAATTTCAAGAAAGCCTTTTGTTTTTAATGAAGTGCGCAAATCTGCCATTTTTATTTTTTTATGACCTCCTACATTTATTCCTCTTAGTAAGGCTATATATGTATTCATGACTTTTTTTTATTTATTGCCCGAGCAATATGATACCCACCAGTCCACGCATTCTGGAAATTAAAGCCGCCAGTAATGGCATCTATATTAAGGACTTCACCTGCTAAATATACGTTGGGTAATAGTTTACTTTCAAAAGTTTTAAAATTTACCTCTTTGAGGTCTACGCCACCAGCCGTTACAAATTCTTCTTTAAAGGTACTTTTCCCATTCACTTGAAATATGCCTTGTGTAAGTTGTCTGGACAAGGCTTCTAATTTTATTTTGGACAAATCGCCCCAATTAGTGTTTTCATCTATCTGCGCAGCCAATAGTAGTTTTCGCCAGAGTCTTTTGGGCAATTCAAATTGGGCATGACTATGTGGAGATTGTTTGGCGTATTTGTTTTTCAGTTTTTGCAGTTCCTCTAGGGCTTCTTCTTGAGAGATATGAAATAACCAGTTTACAGATATCTGGAAATTATATTTTAAAGCATTGAGGATTCTCGCACCCCAAGCCGAGAGTTTTAAAATTCCTGGGCCACTCATTCCCCAATGTGTTATTAAAAGTGGCCCTTCTCCTTCTAAAGGCTGTCCAAGCACTTTCACAGAGGCTTCTACTGCCAGTCCCATTAATCCATCAATGCGCATGTCCTTAATATTAAAGGTAAAAAGAGAAGGAACGGCGGGAGTAATCCTATGTCCCACGTATTCTAGTTGTTTCCACATCTTGGGATTGCTGCCTGTTGTTACGACGAGATGCGTACAGCTAAAAGTCCCTTTTGAACTTGTAACAGTATAGTCTGGTGATGGCGCTTGCTTTTCTATAGCATTATGTTCTCCTGGTGGTCCTGAATCTTGCAGGCTTGCTTTCGCTAACCTGCCTGGCCGGCAGGCAGGAGCGAACTCTTTCACAGCACATTCTTTAATTACTCTAATGCCTAATTGCTCAGACTCTTTAAGAAAGCAATCAATAATGGTTTGCGAAGAATCTGAAGTAGGAAACATCCTCCCATCTTCCTCAATCTTTAAAGATATGCCTCTCTCTTCAAACCACGCTATTGTATCTCCTGTCATAAATGCATGAAAAGGTCCTAAGAGTTCTTTACGGCCTCTGGGATAATTTAGTGTAAGTTCTTGAGGGATAAATTGTGCATGAGTAACATTACAGCGTCCACCGCCAGAAATACGAACTTTTTCAAGAACCTTCTTACCGCGTTCTAAAATTGCAATCTTTAATTTTGGAGAAAATTTGGCTAGATTAATAGC
>CAZXMY010000037.1:0-12617 GCA_964641325.1 uncultured Flavobacteriaceae bacterium
GAGTAGATGGAGAAGCGACTAGTTGGAAATCTTTTGGAAAATGGATGGATAACTATTTGCTTTCTGGTGCGCAGGCCATCCCTGAAACTACAAAAAATGATATTAAGGAGTTAGTGGCTAATGTAGAGGACACGCAAGAAAAAATACGCCTTGTTTATGAGTATATGCAGGATAGAACACGTTATGTAAGTATACAAGTAGGAATAGGCGGTTGGAAACCTATGCTCGCAACTGAGGTGGATAATTTGGGATATGGTGATTGTAAAGCACTTTCTAATTATACAAAATCCTTGCTAGATGTCGCTGGAATCCCATCCTATTATACTATCCTCTATGGTGGTGGTGATAAAAGGGATATCCAAAAAGATTTTCCGTCTTTGCAAGGAAATCACGCCATATTGGCGGTGCCCGTTGAGGACGATTATATATGGCTGGAATGCACTAGTCAGACCGTGCCATATGGATTTATTGCAGATTTTACCGATGATAGAGATGTTCTTATAATAACTCCTGAAGGCGGAGAAATTGTACATACAAAAATCTATAAAGAAGAAGATAATAGTCAGTTACTTAATGGCAGTGTTACTTTAACTGAAAATGGAGATTTAAAAGCTACTGTAACCTTACATTCCCAGGGAACCCAATATGACGATAGTTATCAGGTAGAGCGTTACTCTGAAGAAGATAAAAAGACGCATTATTATGATTTATGGGATTATGTAAATAATATGTCTATTGAGACTATAATCATAGATAATGACAAAGAAAAAGCAGAGCTAAAAGAAGAGGTGACATTTTTAGCAAAGAATTATGGAACTTTTGCAGGAGACGACATGCTAGTTTCTCTTAATGCATTAAACAAATTTAGACTGCTTCCTAATAAAAATCGAGAAAGACGATACGATATCGAAATTAGTAGAGGTTTTTATGATAAGGATGAGGTGCGTATTAATATTCCTAATACTATGGAGATAAGGGAACTGCCTGAAGATGTTGCAATTTCCAATGAGTATGGAAAATATACCTATAGTGTTAGAAGACAAGGAGAAAATGAATTGCTATACAAGCGCACTTTTGTCTTAAATGAAGGCTCCTATGACAAAGTAAAATATGACGAGTTTAGAAAATTCTTAAAGAGTGTGGTGAAACACGATAACCAAAAAATAATTGTAAATAAAATCTAATCTAATAACCAAATCAATATGTATAAGTCAATAATTTGCCTGCTTACCTTTTTAATTAGTACTACTATATATAGCCAGAATTATAAGTTTGGAAAAGTATCTGAAGAAGAGTTAGCTCAAAAAACGCATCCCATAGAACCAGAAGCAAGTGCAGCGGTTTTGTATCGCGAAATGATTACTAATTTTCTGTATAGTCAGGATGGAGGGTTTGAATTACAGACTAAAGTACACGAGCGTATTAAAATCTATAAAAAAGAGGGTTATGATTATGCTACCGTATCCTTAAGCACCTATAAAGGTAGTACGTCGCAAGAAAATATTTTAGGTCTAAAGGCAGTTTCATACAATCTTGTAGATGGAGATATAGAAGAGAGTAAACTACAAAATAAGAACATCTTTAAAGAAGAGGCTAATAAGACACGCAATGTGATGAAATTTACAATGCCAGACATTAATGATGGAACCATAATAGAGTATAAATACACGTTTAATTCGCCCTTTATCTCAAATATAGATGAGTATCATTTTCAAGAAGAAATACCTGTAGATAAGGTAAATATGAATTTTCTTGCTCCAGAATATATGGTTTACAATCCCTATGGTAAAGGGTCATTGCCATTAAATATTCAGAAGGAAAAGAAAGATAGATCTATCAGATATAGGTATGCAACATCTAACGTGGGCAATGCCGTTGATGTAGAAAGAGGTAATGCCACCTTAAATTTTGTCGAAAATGGATATTCTGTTGATCTCTCTAACATCCCTTCTATTAAGAATGAACCATTTTCTACGAATCAAGAAAATTATGCTGCAGGATTAAAATTTGAATTAGCATATACTCAATTTCCGAATGCTTCTATTAAAAATTATGCCACAACTTGGGAAGATGTTGCATACGAGATATATAAATCAGAACGATTTGGTGGAGAATTAAAAAAAGAAAAATATTTTAAAAAGGACATAGATGCTTTACTAGCGGGAACAGGCTCATCCCAGGAAAAGATGAATAAAATTTTCACTTTTGTTAAAGATAGAATGAATTGGAATAAGTATTATGGAGTTTTTGCAGATGAGGGAGTTAAAAAAGCCTATGACGCCGGTGTAGGCAATGTAGCAGATATTAATTTAATGCTCAATGCTGTACTAAATTATGCTGGAATAGATGCGAGTCCTGTGCTAGTGAGTACTAAAGCTAATGGGATTTCTTTTTTTCCTACAAGGACAGGATTTAATTACGTCATAGCGGGAGCAAAGGTTGATGAAAAACTTTATCTCTTAGATGCCGCAGATAAAGAAGGAGTTATGAATACGTTAAAGCCAGAGTTGTTAAATTGGAAAGGACGTATGGTAAAAGCAGATGGAAGCTCTAGACTTGTAGAGTTATATCCAAGTAAACCCGCCATGCACAGTAGTATGGTCAATATTACCATTAATGAGGAATTAGAAATAGAAGGGAATTCTAAAAATAGATATTCAGATCATTATGCAAAGAGCGAAAGAAATTCCTATCGCAATTTGAGTTCAGACGACCAATTAAAAAAGCTTAATTCAAGATATGAGAATATAGATATTTTTGAATGCACCTTGCAAGAGTTGGATAATGTGAATAAACCCTTGTCGCTTGAGTATGACTTTGAGGCAGATACGGCTATAGAAGAGATAGCAGGTAAAGTTTATATATCACCGCTTGTTCATCTAGCAACAGAAACCAATTACTTTAAAGCAGATGAAAGAAATGCACCTATTGACTTCGTCTACCCTTGGTCGGATAGATATATTGTTAATATCAATATTCCAGATGGATATGAAGTAGAGTCTATACCTGAGAATCTTGCGATTAACCTTACTGAAAATATGGGCTCATATAGGTTTAATGTTACTCAAATGGGAAATAAGTTAACCATTAGTGTACAAAACGCAATCAATACACCAGTAATCCCTCCATCGCAATACAAGGACCTTCAAGCTTATTTTAATATGATTGTAGAGAAGGAAACAGAAAAAGTAGTGCTGAAGAAGATATAATATGCATAGAATTTTTATCCTAGTTGCTTTTTTAACCCTTACAGCTGTCAATGCACAAAAATTAAAAATAGGGAAACTCAAAGCGTCTACTTTTGAAAGTTATGCTGCTGATTACAAAAATGAACCTGCAATTTTTCTCTCTAAAGATCGCTTTACAGAGTTTAAGTTAGAAGATTGGGAAGAAGGCTGGTATCTCGTTTCTAGAATTCACAATATCATTAAAATTAATTCTAAGGCGGGATTGGACTACGGCACTGTTTCTGTTAATTTATATAAAAATAAAGGCAATAAAGAGCGTATAGATGAAATAGATGGTTATACTTATGAAATGGTTAACGGTAAGCTTATCAAGACCAGATTGGAGAAGAGCAGTATATTCTCTAAAGAACTCAACGAGAGCTGGGATCAGGTGAGTTTTGTATTACCTCAGGTAAAGAATAATGTAATTATCGAATATACATATACAGTGCAGTCTCCTTTTTGGAAAATAGATGATCTTATTTTTCAAGAAGATATACCACTACTATCCTACCAAGCCATAGTCAAAGTGCCACAGGTATTCCAATTTAACACCTATTATCAAGGTAAGTATCGATGTGAAGATAAACAGGATATTGAGCATGTTGGTTTTAATTTTTCTTTTAGGCAAGAGGGAGCATATGGTACAAAAACAAACAATACCGAATTTGCTAATATGAAGTTAGCGCAGGCCGTTTATAAGTATACAATAAAAAACGTGCCTCCGCTTAAAGAAGAGATTTTTACAAATAATTTAGAAAATTTTAGATCATCCATTATTTTCGAGCTGGCGTCCACAGAGCTTACCCAAGGAAACAAAAAAGATTATACTACGAGTTGGGAAAAAGTAGTACAAATACTATACGAATCAGATAGATTTGGTAAACCTTTGCTAAAAACAAATTTTTTAAAGGAAGAAGGGCAACGCTTTCGCGAAAGCTTTCCTAATCAAAGAGAACGGGCAAAAAGGGTATATAACTTTATTAAAGACCGATTTGCTTGGGATGGAAACTATAGAAGTAGGATAGATAGAAGTTTAAAAAAAGCATATGAAAGCAATGCGGGATCCTCTGCAGAGGTCAATATGCTTTTAATTGCTCTATTGCGAGAAGCTGGATTAACTGCAGACCCTGTTCTTTCTGCAACTAAGGAACATAAAGTACCCCTATTTCCAACTTTAGAAGGATTTAATCATATAATTGCCGCAGTATCCTGGAATAATGAAATCACTCTTTATGACGCGACAATACCCTTTGCTAAACCTGGACAACTGTCTGAAAACGTCCATAATTGGGAAGGTAGGCTCGTACGCCCAGACGGCACATCTCAAAAAATTAACCTATTTTCTACAGACCATGTACAAAAGCAAACGCTTATAAATGTAACTTTTTCTGAGGATGCCCTAGTACAAGGAGAATTTAAGGAACGCGTATTAGGTGATAATGAAATATCTTTTAGAGAAAAATTCAGTAATAAGTCAGTAACAAGTCAAAAGGCTTATTTTAGTAATTATTATAATCTAGACTCAATAAATAATTTTTCACTGCAAAGTGATCTGGAAAAGCCAGCTCAAGTATCTTATAGCTTTGTGGCTAAAGAACTGATAGAAAACCTAAATGAAAAATGGTACATTAAGCCATTATTGTTCTTAAATCAGAAAGAGAACCCTTTTAAGGCAGACAACAGGGAAACACCTATAGACTTTAAATTTCCATTTATTGAACGTAAGATTATCAATATAGAACTTCCGGATAATTATACATTACAGGAAATACCAGAAGCTATAAAGCTTGTTATGACAGACAATTTGGGCGAATATGCTCTTAACATATCCCAAAATGAAAATAATATACAAGTAATGAGTACTTTTAAATTAAACAGAACACTCTTTCCACCATCAGAATATGAGACGATTAGATCTTTTTACACAGAAATGCTAAAAAGACAGAACACTCCGTTGGTGCTTATAAAAAAACTATAATGAATATATCAAACGCCCAAGAAGCCGTAGATCACTGGATAAAAAATCACGGAGTACGCTATTTTAACGAGCTCACAAATATGGCACAACTCACAGAAGAAGTAGGTGAGGTGGCTCGAATTATCGCTAGGCGATATGGCGAGCAAAGTGAGAAAGAAAGTGATAAAAATAAAGACTTAGGAGAAGAACTGGCAGATGTAGTTTTTGTAGTTTTGTGTCTTGCAAATCAAACTGGGGTTAATTTGCAAGAAGCCTTTGATAAAAAGTTGGATATTAAAACCCAGAGAGACCACGACCGTCATCACAATAATCAAAAACTTAAGTAGTTCTAAACGAATGCTTCTCAAACTTAATCACACCCAAAGCCTTACTAATACTAGTATCAAAATAACCGGTTCTAAAAGTGAAACGAACAGGCTACTCCTACTAAAAGCCTTATTTAAAGGTTTTGATATTATTAACCTATCTAATAGTGATGATGGTGCCGTGATGCAGAAGGCCCTGTATTCTCAGGAAGAAACGGTAGATATTCATCATGCAGGTACAGCAATGCGATTTCTTACCGCCTACTTTGCAATACAGCAAGGACGAGAAACTGTGCTCACAGGAAGTGAGAGAATGCAAGAACGTCCTATAAAAATTTTGGTAGAAGCATTGCGATCTATGGGAGCCAGTATTTCATACGAAAAGATGGACGGATATCCACCTATACGTATAAAAGGGAAACAACTACATGCACAAGAAGTAGTCCTTAAAGCAAACGTGAGCAGTCAATATATCTCTGCTCTAATGCTTATAGGCGCCGCATTAGAAAAAGGTTTAAAAATAACCTTAGCAGGAAAAATAACCTCCGTTCCTTATATTAATATGACACTTCAATTGCTGCATCAATTGGGAATAGAAGCTCAGTTTAAGGAGCAAGAAATTAGCATTCAACCCTTTAAAGCAACACCTAAATTTTCTAAAATAACGGTAGAGTCAGATTGGAGTAGTGCATCCTATTTTTATAGTATCGTTGCGCTCCTGTCGGCCGAACAGGCGGGTTCGCGAAAAACTAATTTGGCCAAGGCAGGAAAAGCTAAAAACATCGAACTACGTATTTCCAGTTATAAAAAGGACAGCCTTCAAGGGGATGCTGTATTACAATCCCTATATAAACAACTTGGCGTGCAATCAAAATTTGAAGGGAATACTCTAGTATTATCCGCTTTAGATCATTTTGAGTTGCCAGACCATATTACATTTGATCTAGCGAATGCACCAGATATTGCCCAAACCATTGCCGTAAGCTGCCTTGGTTTAGGAGTAGGATGCACCTTAAGCGGTTTACACACCTTAAAAATAAAAGAGACTGATCGTCTTGAAGCTCTTAAGGCTGAAATAACAAAGCTTGGAGGTATGATAACCGTGACTAATGACACTCTCATTTTACAAGCCCAACAGCAACCATTACAAGCTAATGTTACTATAGCAACCTATAACGATCATCGTATGGCTATGGCCTTTGCACCATTAGCCTTGTGCACTACACTGCAAATAGAGGATGCAGGAGTAGTTTCAAAATCTTACCCATATTTTTGGAAAGATTTACAGACTGCGGGATTTTCTTATGAGATAATTGGTTAAATCCTTGACAAGGCCTATGCGTAGATTGTATATTTGCAGCTTTGCAAAAAAGGCCGCTGTGTAAACTATACATGCCTAAATAAATAAGTACTCACCTAACCGCAAAAGTGAATGAAATTATCACACTTTAATTTTGACTTACCAGAAGGATTACTAGCAGAGCATCCTGCCGAAAATCGTGACGAATCCCGTCTTATGGTTCTCGATAGAAAAACAAGAACTATAGAGCATAAGATGTTTAAAGATCTTATAGATTATTTTGAACCAGAAGATGTTATGGTTCTTAATAATACTAAAGTTTTTCCCGCTAGATTATTTGGAAACAAGGAAAAAACCGGAGCTCGTATTGAAGTATTTCTTTTAAGAGAATTAAATCCAGAAACAAGACTTTGGGATGTGTTAGTGGATCCGGCTAGAAAGATTAGAATAGGGAACAAACTCTATTTTGGCGAAGATGAGAGTTTAGTAGCAGAGGTAATAGATAATACAACCTCTCGTGGTCGTACATTACGTTTTTTGTATGATGGATCATATGAAGAATTTAGAAGAAAACTTACGGAACTTGGAGAAACACCACTTCCTAAATATATCCAAAGAGAAGTGGAGCCTGAAGATGAGGATCGTTATCAGACCATCTATGCAAAAGAAGAAGGAGCTGTAGCGGCACCTACTGCGGGTTTGCACTTTTCTAAGCATTTGCTTAAACGTTTAGAAATTAAAGGCGTTAATTTTGCAGAAGTCACACTTCATGTTGGTTTGGGAACTTTTAGCCCAGTAGAGGTAGAAGATCTTTCTAAGCATAAAATGGATAGTGAAGAAGCCTATATTAGAAAACCTGCTACAGATATTATTAATAATGCTTTGGCAGAGAAGCGCCGTATTTGCGCAGTAGGAACTACGGTAATGCGGGCTATGGAGAGTGCGGTGTCAAGTTCTAATACACTTAACGAATTTTCGGGTTGGACTAATAAATTTATTTTTCCGCCGTATGACTTTAGTATCGCTAACTGCATGGTTACGAATTTCCACACACCTAAGTCTACTTTATTGATGATGGTCTCTGCTTTTGCAGGACATGATTTCACAAAAGAGGCCTATAAAGAAGCTGTAAAGGAGAAATACAACTTCTATTCGTATGGGGACGCAATGCTCATCATCTAATTTCCGAGAAGGCGGAAATCTCGCGAACCTGCCTGTCGGTAGAGACAGGGGCAGAAATCTCGCAAAAAGAGAAAATGTTGTTGAAGGCAAAACCTTTTTATATATAAAAATCACAAACAGATAATTCTATAAAGCCTAGATGCAACAGAGTCTAGGCTTTTTTATTTTTTGAAAACTTGCTTTACCGCTATGCTCTCTTTATAGTCGTGAATCTCACAAGTTCGATTTCGCGAAAGCGAGATTTTTAAGCTGGAATAGATTTTCTATTGCATAACGCGGGTTTAACCTTAAATTTGCCCTGTGAAATCACAAAAAAAGGACATACGAAAACTCTCTAAAGACGAGCTACGGCAGTTTTTTGTAGATCAAGGAGATAAGCCGTTTAGAGGGAATCAAGTGTATGAGTGGTTGTGGCAAAAAGGAGCTCATGTATTTGCAGATATGACCAACCTATCTAAAGACACTCGCGTGTTGTTAGATGAGCATTTTGTGATCAATCATATTAAGGTAGATCAAATGCAACGCAGTACAGATGGCACCATTAAAAATGCCGTAAAACTGCATGATGGTCTTACTGTGGAGTCTGTATTGATTCCTACAGACACTAGAACTACCGCTTGTGTTTCTTCTCAAGTAGGTTGTAGCCTTAATTGTAAATTTTGTGCTACGGCGCGTCTTAAAAGAATGCGCAATCTCAATCCGGACGAGATTGTAGATCAGGTGGTCGTGATCGACCAGCAAAGTAAATTATATCATAACAGACCGCTTTCTAACATTGTATTTATGGGAATGGGCGAACCTCTTATGAATTATAATAATGTCCTTAAGGCAATAGATAAAATAACCTCTCCAGAAGGTTTAGGGATGTCTCCTAAGAGAATTACGGTATCTACTTCTGGCGTGCCTAAGATTATCAAAAAAATGGCAGATGAAAATGTGCGCTTTAATCTAGCGGTATCATTACACTCTGCATTGGATGAGGTGCGTACTGAGATTATGCCCTTTAATGAACAAATGCCATTAAAGGAACTTAAAGAAGCCCTGCAATACTGGTATGCTAAGACCAATAAACGCATTACCTATGAGTATGTGGTTTGGGATGGGATAAATGATCGTAAAGAAGATATAGATGCCTTATTATCTTTTTGTAACGCAGTACCGAGTAAGGTTAATATTATAGAGTACAACCCAATAGATGACGGACAGTTTCAGCAGGCATCTCCAGAAGCTATTAATGCCTATGTATGTACATTAGAAAGTAATGGAGTAACCGTCACAGTGCGTCGTTCTCGTGGGAAAGATATAGACGCGGCTTGTGGGCAGCTGGCTAATAAGCAATAAAAAAAAGAACAACCTTTAGGTTGTTCTTTTTTTTATTGAAATTATGTATTTTATTGCTTCACAAACTTTATAGCTGTTTCAGTTCCTTCTACCCCAACACGAGCGATATAAGCACCTGTACTTAGTGCATTAATATCTACAGACTCTGAAGTATTAGTAAGTACTCTTGATAGTACCTCCTGACCAGAAATATTGTAAATAGAAATGTTATTAAAAGGTACTCCCGCGTTTAGTTGTAATATACTATTAGCATCTACAAAAGAAGTAAAACCATCTATTGAATTATCCTCTAAAGATAAAGCGTCATCACCTGCTGCAATTGCGGTATCTGGAGTTGATTCATATGCAAACTCTCTTATTGTAGCTACATTTCCCGGAGTCGTAACATTTACTAGAGCCCACCCGTAATGAGTTTCTCCTGCAACATCTAGGATTAATCCCACATATCCATCATTACCATCACACCATTGGCTACTAGGATAATTACAAGAATTAAAATTAAAATCTCCCCTCACACTTGTTAACGCAGGCGAGGTTTCATCAATAATTGTTCCTTCGGCTAGATTGGATGGATAATAATAAGCACTAGGTCCTGTAAATCCCACAAATCCATTCGTATTCAAAGCAAACATTACTGTACCAGCTGAATTGAAAATTTGAAAATCAAAATCATTAGTTCCGTCATCATTTACGTCAATCATAAAAGATTCTGAAGCTGGTCCTATTTCTTGATCTGGATCCAAATCAGTAAAAATTATCTGACCGCTTGCATTAGCTCCTGCTAATATTGCTGCAGACATCGCTCCGTAATTTAGAATTTTTTTTGAAGTATTTTTTTTCATAATTTCACAAGTTAAGTTTATTTTATTTTGACATTAATTGTATTCTTTTTTGTTCTTTTGCCACTCCTATTATTCACAAAAGGATATGGAAATATACGATAATGTTCAAATACTCACAATATTAAACCCCTTAAATTATGCGTAACAACAATGAAAGAATATCCTTAAAACCTTCTGAAATTCCCTTAGAGAGTTCGCTGGGGTTACTTGCATATGGTGATATTGCCTTTATTGCTTGGAGGGAGAAAAAGAAAATAAATAATATTCTTTTAAAGAAAGAAAAAGAGAATAATTAGTATGGCCAAGAAAAAACTACTGTTGATAGGGTGGGATGCTGCAGATTGGAAAATAATAGGTCCTTTAATTGCAAAGGGAAAAATGCCCGCCTTAAAACGTATTATAGATAATGGTGTCTATGGTAATATGGCTACAATGAACCCTCCCTATTCTCCTATGCTATGGACGTCTGTGGTTACGGGTAAAACCCCAGATAAACACGGTGTTCTAGGATTTATTGAATTGATGCCTGATTTAAAAGGAATAAGACCTGTGACTACAAGCTCCAGAAAGGTAAGAGCTGTCTGGAATATATTGAATAGTAAAGGTTATAAATCAAATCTTGTAGGTTGGTGGCCAAGTTATCCGGCAGAACCTATTAATGGAGTTGTCATATCCGATAAATTTCAAAAAGTTAGTATAGACCCTACAAAACCAAGTATTTTAGATGAGAATGCGATTCATCCTATTGAAAAATATAATGAGTTTAAGGATCTTAGAATGTTCCCTTTCGAAATTACTAAAGAGCATATATTACCTTTTATTCCCCGAGCTGCGGCAATTGATCAAGAAAATAGCAAGTCTCTTCAAACCTTTGCTAAAATTGCAGCACAAAATGTTTCAATACATAATGCTGCGACTAATTTATTGCGAGATTCGGAATGGGATTTTATGGCAGTGTATTATGATTTGATTGATCATTTTTGTCACTCTTTTATGAAATATTATCCTCCTAAGTTAGATGGAATTTCTCAAGAAGAGTATGATATATTTAATAAAACTATTGAAGGAGCATATCGTTTTCAAGATATGATGCTTGAGAGAAAGTTAGAGCTGATTGATGATGAAACTACAGTTATAGTAATGTCAGATCATGGATATGAATCTGGAGATCGCCGAATGATTAAAATGCCTAATGTCCAGGCCGCACCGGCATTGGAACATCGTCAATTTGGAATGTTTGCGGCCATGGGACCTAATATTAAGAAGAATGAAAAAATTTATGGGTTGAATCTTATTGATATTGCTCCCACAATATTACATTACTTTGATTTTCCAGTCGGTAAAGATATGGATGGGAAAGCGATTTTGGAGATTTTTGAGAAAACACATCCTCCTGCCTTTATAGATAGTTGGGAAGGTATAGAAGGTGATTTTGGAGAATTGAAAGGAGAAACTTCTATCTCACCATATTCAGATCATGAAACAATGGAGCAGTTAATCGAACTGGGATATATAGAGAGACCAGAGGAAAAGATCGAAGTAGCGATAATAAAAACAAAGTCTGATCTCAAACATAATCTAGCCAGGGTCTATTTGGGTAAAAAGGATTATCAGAAATCTAAGGAAATATTAATACAATTAGTTAATGAAGATAATACATTAGATAAAGCTCCATATTACATGGATTTAATTACAATTTTTTTGAAGTTAAAACAGTTTGAGGAAGCTGAAACTTATCTTAAGAAGTTAAAGAAAAGTAAGACTGAGGTTAAATACAATTTGTTTTTTCATGAAGCTGAAATATTGCTTGGTAAGGGCTATCCTGAAAAAGCTTTGAAGATTTATCGAGCAGTAATTAATTTGAAAACTGACCCTGGAGTTTGGTATAAAATTGGTGAAATAGAATATCAACTTACTAGATTTTCAGAAGCTCGAATAGCTTTTGAGAATGCCATATCTATGGAGTCTGATAGGGCAAAGTATCACAGAGCAATTGCAGAAACTTTAATACATTTGGGAGAATATGAGGAAGCCGTGGAATACGCATTTACGAGTATAGAACTCGTTAAACATTATCCTGCTGCTCATTTTGTTTTGGGAAGGGCTCTAGAAAAAATGGGAGATTTGGAAAATGCAAAATTAGCCTATGAAACTGCAGAAAGATTAAGACCCCAAAATCACGAACGAACTAAAATTGCCCGAGAAAATATTGAAGAATTGCTAGCTTTGCCTAAAGATCATAAAGGAGAACAACAATTTAGGTATCGAAAAGGGCAAATTGTTATAGTTTCTGGTCTCCCGAGATCTGGAACATCTTTAATGATGCAAATGTTATCTAAAGGAGGGAGTACAATTGTTACAGATCAGAATAGAAAAGCCGATGAATCAAATCCAAAAGGCTACTTTGAGTATGATCCGGTAATGAATATACATAAGGAC
>CAZXMY010000038.1:0-12610 GCA_964641325.1 uncultured Flavobacteriaceae bacterium
TTATTAGGACATCATAAAATTGAGGCTTTAATTTGGTTTTTTTCACCTCTGCAAGATACCATCATTGTTTGTAAAATTAATATTAAGAAATAGGGATAATGAAAAGTCCAGAGCAGCACAAGGCGCAACAATCTATTTTCAACTTGACAATTTATTGTGCAATTAAAAGTGAAGTTGGCAATAAAACGGTACTAAATTTATCATAAAATTAATAGAAAGCCTCCTTCAACACGAAAACGTTTTCGTAAATTTAACTCAGATTTTTGATTGTGTTAATACAAATTTTACATAAATTTAGGGCTTATAGAGTCATATTTTGGCTTTATAAAACACTAAGCAAACTAAATTTAAACAAAAATCTTATGAAGAAAGTATTACTTACGAAAGTGTTTCTACTAGTAGCTGTGCTATTTACAGGAGTATCTTTTGCTCAAACAGTAACAGGAACTGTTTCTGAGGCAAACGGACCACTTCCAGGTGCAAGCGTCGTAGTTAAAGGCACATCTAATGGAGCATCAACAGATTTTGATGGTAATTATTCCTTAAACAATGTCCCTAATGATGCAACACTTGTATTTAGCTATGTTGGTTTTGCAACACAAGAAGTAGCTGTAAACGGGCAAAGCACGGTTAATGTAACTATGGATACTAATAATGCCTTGGAAGAAATTGTTCTTATTGGATATGGAACAACTACTTTAAAGGATGCGACTGGAACTGTAGCCGTTGTGACCGCAAAGGACTTTAATGGCGGTGTAATTGCTTCTCCGGAGCAATTGATTCAGGGTAAAACTTCGGGTGTTACCATATCGGAAGCTTCTGGAGAGCCGGGAGCAGCAATTAATTTTAATATTAGAGGTGTAAACTCCATTCGTTCTGGAAATGATCCGCTCTTTGTAGTAGATGGTATTCCGTTAGGTGCTGGAGGTGCTCCAGGAGCTAATATTGGAGGAATAGGTGGTAGTAATGCTAGAAATCCACTAAGTTTCTTAAACCCTAATGATATCGAAAGTATTTCTATACTTAAAGACGCATCGGCGACAGCTATTTATGGTGCTCGTGCAGCTAATGGTGTTGTGATTATTCAAACCAAAGCAGGTAGAGGTGCAAGCAAAGGTGTTTGGGAACTTAATAGTTCTGTAAGTAGAGGACGAGCACGCACAGAATATGATCTTCTTACAGCCACAGAATTTAGAGAGGCGCGTGAAGATTTAGGTCTAACACCAGCATTAAATGGCGGAGCTAGTTCTGATTTTCAAGATTTTTTATTACAAACCGCAACCTCAAGAAGAACGGATTTAAGTTATTCTAAAAATTGGGGAACTGGAAACATTAGAGCTTCGGGAACCTATAGCAACCAAAATGGCCTTATTGTAACCAACGCCCAAGAGCGAATTGCAGGAAGAGTAAATCTTTCTCAAAAATTTTTAGATGACAAACTTAAATTAGACTTCCAAGGAACTATTTCTAGAGTAAACGACACTCAAGTTCCTTCTTCTGGTCAGGCAGGTTCTGTCGGTGATTTTGTTTCATCCGCCTTAACAACAAATCCCAGCTTCCCTATCGATCCTGATGCGACAGCTGGATTTGAGAACAGATTCAACCCAGCCAATTTATTGGAGAATTTTAGATCTATCGCTAATTCTGACAGATATTTAGCTAATATATCTCTAGGATATGACTTCACACCAGAGTTTAGTGCAAAAGTATTTGCAAGTTATGACTATAGTGATGGTCAAATTATATCTGCTCTTGCTCCTGATGTTTTTGGCGTGAATAACGTTTCGGGAGTAGGTGATGTTCAATTTAATAATATAGTTAATGAGAACACACAATTAGATTTAACTTTAAATTATAAAAAGGAGATTGGTAGTTTTGGATTGGATATACTTGCGGGTTACTCTTATCAAGAATTCGATCGTAATGGCTTCTTTTCTCAAGGTCGTGGTGTAGGCACAAATAATCTAGATGGCATTTTTAATAGGGTTGAAGATCAGTTTGAAATTGTTGAGAACGCTATAGGTCGTGATTTTGCGCAATTTGGATATGATGATGATAGCGCTGTTGTAGGTATTAATAATTTTAGTGACCCTGATATGCCATTCATATTCGAGGATCTTCCTAATTTTAACAGATTACTTCAAGCCTATACAGCAAGTACGTTTGATAACTTTGATGAATTTCAATCTGTATTTGTAAGAGCAAACTTATCCTTTGCGGGTAATAAATTTCTGTTAACAGCAACAGCCAGATATGACGGATCCACCTTGTTTGGAGAAGATGAACAATATTCCTTCTTCCCTTCAGGTGCTTTTGCGTGGAACCTTCATGAAGAAGACTTTACTGGAGATAATGTTTCCACTCTTAAATTAAGAGTAGGTTATGGTATTACCGGTAATTCTCAAGGTCTTAGTTTTGGTAACGCAATATTGAGACAGAGAATTTCTGCTCAAGGTTTTCAATCTGCTACAGATCTAACAGACCCAGGAGCTATTCAATTCTTGGGAAGTAATGAACCGAATCTAAAATTTGAAGAAACTACAGACATTAACGTGGGTCTTGACTTTGGATTTAACCAAGATCGCTTAAATGGATCTATAAATTTATATAGAAAAGAAACAGATGACCTGTTACTTCAAAGAACCGTTCCTGCGCCAGCATTTGGTGGTATACAAACCGTTTTTGGGAATTTAGAAGATGGAACTGTAATTAACCAAGGGGTAGAAATTGCCATAGGATATGACTTTGTTCAAACGGAAGATTGGCATTTTGGCGCTAATTTCAACATTGCTTTTAATGATAATGAGCTACAGGATTATACAGGCGCACCTCTTGATTTTGCTCCTATTAATGGTAATGGTCTTACCAATGCATTTGCCCAGCAACTCGCAAACGACCAACCACTATCTTCATTCTTCTTAGCGCGATTCGAAGGTTTAGATGGAAACGGTGATCCAATATTTGCTGACATTAATGGAGATGGGGTAGGTGATTCTGTTCTTGATAGAGAATTTTCAGATCGCTCAGCAGTTCCAACCGTAACAGGTGGTCTTGGTTTAAACGCCAGTTACAAGAATTGGTCTCTTTCTACTTTCCTTAATTATCAAGGAGGGTTCTATGTATACAACGCAACCGATAACGCTTTGTTTTCAGCGGGTAACTTTTTACAATCACAAAATGTAACACAATCGGTAATCAACAGTTTAAACAATGGCGAGAACATTGCTGCCTCTACTACAGTTTCTGATAGATTTTTAGAGGAAGGAGACTTCGTCCGTCTACAAAATGCAACATTAGCCTATGATTGGCCTGTTAGCGGAGAAGGAGTACTTGATGCCTTAAGATTATCTTTAACTGGTCAAAACTTATTCCTCATTACTGGATATAGTGGTCTGGATCCAGAAGTTTCTGTTAATACTGGATTCTTGAATGCTGCTGCCATTCCGGCAAGAGGTATCGATTTAGCTCAAATACCACGTCCTACAACTTTTACACTAGGACTAAACGCAAGATTTTAAATTAAAAAAAATGAGAACTATGAATTATTTTAAAACAAAATCCATCTTTAAGCCAGTATTGGCTGTGATGGTCCTAGCTATGCTAGGTTCCTGTACCGATCTCGAAGTAGATCAGACAGATTCAATTAACGCAGCTGCTTTTGAAGGGGTAGCAGATCCTGAGGCCTTTATAAATGGTCTATACAATAACCTAAATGGTTTTGTTGGAGATCAAGCAAACTTATTTGCTTTGAATGAAGTGACTACAGACGAATTCCTTATTCCTACTCGTGGAGCCGACTGGGGAGATAATGGTATCTGGAGACAATTACACCAACATAACTGGCCTTCGAATCACGCTTTTATAGCGAATGTATTTAGTCAATGGAATGGTTTACACTTTTCTGCAGATCAATTGCTATCTCCACAAACTACGCTTAACCAAGAACAAATGGGTCAAGCACAGTTTTTTAGAGCTTTAGGTGTATGGGTGATCTTAGACGCTTATGGACAGGTACCAGTGAGAGATCCAGATGCAAACTTATCAGAGGATCCTATGGTACTTACTGGAGACGAAGCCGTTACTCGAATTATAGCAGACTTAGAAGGTGCAATTACCAACCTTGGCACTATCACACCTGGTGCTGGTACAAATAGAGTTGGAAAAAGTGCCGCGAGATATCTTCTTGCAAAAGTTCTTTTAAATAGACACGTATATAATGGTGGGACACCTTCAGCTGCTGATATGAATACTGTGGTTGATCTTGTAAACCAAATAGAATCTGATGGATTTGGTCTTGAAGCTGGTTATTTTGACATCTTCAGAGAGCAAGCCGATAACGAAACTATTTTCTTCCTTACTGCTGCAGTAGGTAATAGAATATGGAATGGACTTCACTATAATATGGCTCCAGAAATTGCAGGTGGAGGTTGGAATGGATTTGCTACATTAGCAGAATTTTACGATCTATTTGAAGGACCTGCTAACTCTAATCTTGAAGGAGAAGGACAAGAAGAGCGTAGAGGATTTGTTCCTACAGAAGGTATTCCTTTTACGGGACGTCCGGGAACTACAGAATCTGGAAATTTCCCAGGTTTCGAATCAGGTTCGAGCATAGGTAATGGTTTCCTTTTAGGACAACAATATGAAATAGACGGAACACCTCTTAATGATAGACCGGGTGGACCACTTATTTTTAGAAGAGATTATGTAGATAATACAGGAGCTTCAAATCTTATTAATAATGATGAGAATACCGGTATTAGAGTTATCAAATACAACCCTACTTTTGGAGGGTTTACAGGTCACGAGATATTCTTTAGATATTCAGATGCACACTTAATGAGAGCAGAGGCTATCATGAGAGGTGCTTCTGGTGATGCCTTAGCAGAAGTAAATGAATTAAGAGTGATTCGTAATGCTAGTCCGTTAGGAGCTTTATCTGAGCAAGATATGTTAGATGAAAGAGGTCGTGAGTTATACGAGGAAATCTGGAGACGTAATGACATGATTCGTTTCGGTCAATTCACCAGAGATTGGGAATTAAAAGATCCTACACATGTAGGTGACGCAACTAGAAATTTATTTCCTATTCCTAATGATCAGGTATTACTAAACCCTAATCTGGTTCAGAACCCAGGGTACTAATTCAATTTTGAATTAAGCTAGAAAAGAGGGTTATTCAAATAACCCTCTTTTTTTATATTTATCCTCTAATCATAATGGCTTTGCACAAAGGTATTTTTGCTATTCTAACAATACTTTTACTTTCATCTTGTTCTCATCAGAAACAAGATGGGAATAACAAACTCTTTATAGAACACGCACTACCCTTTTCCAACACATTAGTAAGTACTGTAGATTTAAACATACTTAATTACCTTTACTTTTATAATGGTGCGGGTGTTGCTCTAGGAGACTTTAACAATGATTCCTTATTAGATATTTATCTTGCCGCAAACCAAGAGGCTGATGCGCTATTGATTAATAAAGGGGATTTAAATTTTACGTCCCAAACCCTTCCCAAAAATAGTAAACATCACTTTTCGACTGGTGTTACCACTGTAGACATCAATAACGACGGTTTGTTAGATGTTTATATATGTCAAGCAAGTACGCATCTCAACCTAACCGGACATAATCGCTTATATATCAATAAAGGAATTATAGATGAAGAGATTTCCTTTGAAGAAGAATCTTCAAAATATGGCCTGGACCTTAATGGGTTATTTACGCAAGCGTCTTTTTTTGATTATGACCTAGATGGTGATCTGGATGTTTTTCTATTAAAACACTCCGTGCATCCCAACAGCAACTATAACAAAGGTACTATTCGATATAGTAGTGATCCAGAAAATGGAGACTTGTTACTCAAAAATGACAATGGTGTATTTAAGGATGTATCTGCAACCGCAGGCATACTTCAAACAAAAATCTCCTATGGATTAGGTCTTTCCACCTCTGATATTAACCAAGATGGGTATCCCGACATCTATATAGGAAACGATTTTTACGAAAATGACTACCTCTACCTCAATCAAAAAAATGGCACGTTTAAAGAAGTAAACGCATCTCAAAACAGACTTAAACATACCTCCCATTTTTCTATGGGTAATGACATTGCAGATCTTAATAATGATGGTTTGCCTGAGATAGTTTCCGTAGATATGCTTCCGGAAGATATAGAAACATTAAAAGCTGCTGGCACAGAATTTGGCTATCCCATTTATCAAAATAACTTAAAAAATGGATATCAACCCCAATATATGCAGAATACGCTGCATATTAATCGTGGTAATGGGCAGTTTGTAGAAACTGCATTTCAAAGTGGAATCTCTGCAACAGAATGGTCTTGGTCTCCGCTCATTGCAGACTTTAATGCAGACGGACTCAAAGATGTATTTATATCCAATGGCATAGAAGGTGCTACCAATGATTTGGATTTTATTAATTTTATTTCCAATGACGCTATCCAGCAAAGATTAGGCAAAGGAATGTTAGAAGAAGACCTTTCTTTTATTAAAAAAATTCCGCAAAAAAAGACTCCTAATTATTTCTTCCAAAATAAGGGGGAAGTACAATTCTCAAATGTTACAGACCAATGGCTTGCAAAAACCCCTTCTTTAAGTAATGGAGCTGCCTATGGAGATTTAGACAATGATGGTGATTTAGATCTTGTGATCAACAATGTGAATGCGCCTGCTCAAATTCTAGAAAACCTAAAAAGAGATAGGGACAGTACTTCTTATCTCAAAATACGGTTAACAAGCCCAGAAAAAAATAACTTAGGCATAGGTGCAAAACTTATTGCATATTCAAAAGATCACACTCAATATTTTGAAAATACCAGTACTCGTGGCTATATGTCCTCCGTAGCGCCAGAAGTAGTTATAGGACTTGACCAAGCAAAGACATTAGATTCTTTAAAAATTATATGGCCTTCTGGAAACTATGAAACAAAAAGAAATGTTGCCGTTAATCAAGTACTCTCTTTACGTTATCAAGATGCTTCCTCTAATTATTATGAGGACTATGCGAATACCAAAGAAAGCCTATTGGCTAATGTTCCCCTTTCTATTCCCTACACACATAGAGATGCGACCTCACTCGATTTTAATAGGGACCCTCTAATCCCATATGCTTCTAGTAATCTTGGTCCTCATATTTCAGCTGGCGATTTAAATAGTGATGGCCTTGATGATCTTGTTGCACTAGGCGCTAAAGGGCAAGAAACTACCCTCCACTTTCAGAACGAAAATGGTGACTTCATCTCTCAAGACTTGGATAAGGAGTTTCGCATAAATGAAGATGTTTTTTCTTTAGTTTTTGATGCCAATTCTGATCAAAAAAACGACCTTCTCATACTTAGTGGCGGAAACGAATTTTTAAAGGGGAAACCGCTACAACCTCGACTATACATTCAAGAAGCTGACGGATTACGCTTTCGCGAAAGCATATTTCAAACCATCTCACTCAATGCCTCAACTGCCAATGCTGTAGATATCGATAATGACGGTGACCTCGATATCAGTATTTGCGCAAATACGGTGCCAAGAGAATTTGGAAAAACGCCACAACAGTATCTTTTTGAAAATGATGGAACTGGCCAATTTAAAGATATAACTTCTTCTTACGGCGAGGCTTTACAAAATATAGGTAATGTGTATGATGTCACTTGGGTTGATGTCGATGATAATGGGTTTAAAGACGCCATAGTTGCTGGACATTGGATGCCTATAACCATCTTATTAAATGATGGTGAAAGTTTAAAGAAACAACCTTCTAATCTTGAGGATATCACTGGCTGGTGGAATACAATAGAAGTTGCAGATTTTGACAAAGACGGAGATTTAGATATCATTGCTGGAAACTGGGGTGAGAATACGCGACTTACCGCATCAAAACAATTTCCTATTAGGTTATATCGCAACGATTTTGATGATAATGGTCGTGAAGATCCTATTGTTACCTATTATTACCAGGGCAAGGAAACTACAATAGCAACAAAGGATGAACTTGTAAAGCAACTTCCTTTTATAAATAAGGAATTTATTTCCTACGCAGATTTTGCAAAAGCTTCATTAGATGAAATCCTGCCTGCAAAAAAACTAAAAAATGCCTCTAAAAAGGAAATCAATACCTTAAGCTCTATGTACTTTGAAAATCAAGGTAATGGCAATTTTGAAGCAAATCCTCTACCTTTTATAGCTCAAGTATCCGCTGTAATGGACATGCAAATAGATGATTTTAACAATGATGGCTTTCTTGATGTGTTTCTTGTAGGGAATCTTTACGAAATAAGCACACAATTAGGTAGATTAGATGGCTTGGATGGCCTGCTACTCCTCAATGATAAAGATGGTTTTTTTACAGAAGCGGAGCAACAAAATTTTAACATAAACGAGGCTGCCAGAAGCATCACAAAACTTGACATAAACAACAAAACACACTACATTGTAGGATTAAATAATGACCGACCTATTCTACTTCAAAAAGCAGAAGAGTAACCTATGAGATTGACCATAAAAAATATATACTTGACTCTATTTTCTATTGCACTACTTAGTAGTTGTGGAGAAGAAAAACCGCCGTCAGAAACGATAGCACAAAATGAAGATAACACTCTATTTATGCAAATAGACAAGGTGACCTCTGGCTTTGATTTTGTAAATGAAATAGCCAATCAAAAGGACTTCAATATTTTTGAATACCGCAATTTTTACAACGGTGGTGGTGTAGCTATAGGAGATATAAATAATGACGGTCTTTCGGATATTTATATGACCGCAAATATGGGTTCCAACAAACTCTTTCTTAACAAAGGAGATTTTGTTTTTGAAGACATTACATCGCAAGCTGGCGTTGGCGGCAATAAACCCTGGTCTACAGGTGTGGTAATGGCAGATGTTAATGCAGATGGTTTTCTGGATATTTATGTGAGTAATGCAGGAACTTTAGAAGGCAACAATCACGATAACGATCTCTATATTAATAACGGCGACGGCACATTTACAGAAAAAGCAAAACAATTTAATCTTGCCGAAACAGGTTTTTCTACCCATGCGACCTTTTTTGATTATGATAAAGATGGAGATTTAGATGCCTATATTCTCAATAATAGTAATGTACCTGTAAGTAGTTTGGGTAATGAAGGCCAACGTGATGTTAGAGCGCAAGACTGGGAAAAAGTAAAACCAGAATTTAGAGGCGTAGGGGATTTACTCATGCGCAACGATGGAGACACTTTTACAGATGTGAGCCAAGAAGCCGGTATTTATGGTTCTCTTATTGGTTTTGGTCTGGGCGTTGTTGTGACAGATATCAATCAAGATTTATGGCCCGATTTATACGTCTCAAACGACTTTTTCGAACGAGATTATCTGTATATTAATCAAAAGGATGGCAGCTTTCGCGAAAGCATAAAAGACTACACTTCACATCTTTCTCTATCGGCTATGGGTGTAGATATTTCAGATATTAATAACGATGGCCTCCAAGACATTTTTATAACAGATATGCTTCCTGAAGAGGAAACTCGTGTAAAATCTGTTATGGAGTTTGATGGATACAATGTGTACAAAAGGAAGCAACGCAATGATTTTTACCAGCAATTTATACAGAATACCTTACAAATAAATAATGGTAATGGCACCTTCTCAGAAGTGGCGTATGGAGCAGGTGTAGAAGCCACAGATTGGAGCTGGACAGGTCTTATATTTGATATGGATAATGATGGTAATCGCGATATTTATGTTACCAATGGTATCAATCACGACCTTACAGATCTTGATTTTGTAGACTTTTTCGCGAATGAAATAATGATAAGTGTACGTACAGGCAAAAAACAAGCGATTGATTCGATAATCAATAAAATGCCAGTTAAACCACTACCTAACTATGCCTATCGTAATAATGGTAACATTACTTTTGATAATAAAGCCTCAGAATGGGGACTTGGCCAAGAAAGCATGTCTAATGGTGCTGCTTATGGAGATTTAGATAATGATGGCGACCTAGACCTCGTAGTGAATAATGTGAATATGAATGCCTTCTTATATCGTAATACCACTCAAGAAACCACGGGCAACAATTATATAAAAATAGATTTTAAGGGAGCGTCTCAAAATCCTTTTGGTGTAGGGGCTTCTGCGAGAGTGTATCACAGTGGTAAAGAATTGTTTTATGAACATATGCCTTCTCGAGGTTTCCAGAGTTCTATGCAATACGGCTTAACTATAGGTTTAGGCAAGGTGAATGCCATAGATTCTGTTCGGGTGATATGGCCTGATAATAAAACTCAACTTCTCCTTAATCCAGAAGTAAAAAGCAGACTATCTTTTGACCATGCGGCGGCAACTCAAACCTATAAATCGCGTAAAAAAGAACTTCCAACAACGATATTAAAAGAAGTTCCCAATACACTCATAGCGCATACAGAAAATGAATATAGTGACTTTGATTACGAAGGCCTTATTGCAAAACAACTCTCGCAAGAAGGACCTTCTCTCGCAGTTGCAGATATAAACGGAGATGGACACGAAGATATATTTATTGGAGGCGCAAAAAACCAAGCAGGACAAATTTATCTGCATAAAGGCAAAGGGAAATTAACAAACAAGACAATTGCTCCTTTTAAGCAAGATGCAACTTATGAGGACACTGCAGCAGCATTTTTTGATGCGGATGGAGATGGCGACCAAGACCTTCTCGTAGCCTCTGGAGGAAATGAATTGGCTCACAAAAATGAATATATCCCGAGATTATATCTTAACGATGGCAAGGGTACTTTTTCCAAAGCAAAAAACGACCTCCCATCTTCTTTTCAAAATATGTCTGTCGTTGCCCCGCACGATTTTGATGCAGATGGAGATATAGACGTTTTCATAGGATCACGTTCTGTTGTAGGTGTATATGGTATCGACCCAGAACATCTCTTTCTAGAAAATCAAGGAGATGGCACTTTTACCAATGCTACGGAAAAGCTGGCCTATGCGACTAAAGATGCAGGTATGATTACAGATGCTTCTTGGGAAGATATGGACGGTGATGGCAAGAAAGATTTAATAACAACTTCTGAGTGGGGTGTTGCACAAATTTTTAGAAACAATGGCAGACGTCTTTCTATTTTCAAAAACAATCTAGACCAAGCACCTGGCTGGTGGAATACTCTAGAAGCTGCAGATCTGGATAATGATGGAGACTTAGATCTTATACTTGGTAATGAAGGCACAAACATACACTATGCTCCAGAAGAAGATGCTCCTATGAGAATGTATATCAACGATTTTGATAATAACGGAACCATAGAACAAATTACTACTATATCTAAAAATGGAAAAGACTATCCCCTGCATCAAAAAAAGGAAATAACAGGTCAATTAACCTCCTTAAAAAAGCAAAATCTCAAAGCTTCGGATTATGCTCATAGAAGTATAGACGAGTTATTCTCTGCAGAAATAGTAACCAACTCTATTCTTAAAGAGGTGAAAACCGCAGAGAGTATGGTTGCAATAAACGAAGGCAATGGAAATTTTTCTTTACGTCCGTTACCACCAGAAGTGCAGCGTTCTTGCGTATGTGGCATAAGCTGTACAGATATTAATCAAGATGGCCATCTTGATATTGTACTTGGAGGCAACAACTTTGAGTTTAAACCGCAATACTCACAATTGGATGCGAGTCAAGGTAGTGTGCTTCTTGGTGATGGCGCTCTCAATTTTGCTTGGCAAGATTATGCGACTAGTGGTCTTAGTATTAGAGAGGAGATAAAACATATCACTACCTTTAAGGATAAGAGCGGTAAAGGCTACTTTATTATCGCTATTAATGATCAAAAACCTCGTGTTTACGATGTTAAATAATCTTGCACGCATAGGCTTATTTTTGTGTTTTCTTGGAAGCATCTTGAGCTGTACCCAAGATTCTAATAGGCTTTTCAAAAACCCCACACCGCAGGAAACGGGCATTACTTTTACAAATGCACTTACTCCTACAGACGACCTCAACATATTGGACTATCTCTATTTTTACAATGGTGGTGGTGTAGCTGTAGGCGATATTAATGGAGATGATTTGCCAGACCTTTATTTTTCAGGTAATCAAGTTAAAAACAAACTCTACCTTAATAAAGGCAATCTTAGTTTTGAAGACATTACAGAGAGTGCTGGAGTAGCCGGTAACAGCAGCTGGAATACCGGTGCCGTAATGGGTGATGTAAATGGCGATGGCCTCTTAGACATCTATGTTTGTGCGGTAGTAGGCATCAATGGTTTTGATGGGTATAACGAACTCTTTATCAATAATGGCGACTCGACATTTACAGAAAGTGCGGGTAAATACGGCCTTGATTTTGACACCTACAGCTCTAACGCAGCCTTTCTAGATTATGATAAAGATGGCGATTTAGATATCTATCTACTCAATCACGCAGTACATACCCAAAACTCCTTTGGAAAAGCAGATTTGCGCTACGAGCGTGTTTTTGAAACGGGTGACAAACTCCTACGCAATGATGGAAACACTTTTACAGATGTAAGTGAAGAAGCGGGCATTTATGGTGGCGTAAATAGTTATGGCCTGGGCATTGCTGTATCCGATTTTAATAATGATGGAT
>CAZXMY010000039.1:0-12572 GCA_964641325.1 uncultured Flavobacteriaceae bacterium
TAGGTGCAGGTGCAGGTGTAGACGGGCAAGTATTGGTTACCCACGATATGCTTGGAATGACTCACGAGTTTAATCCACGATTTTTGAGAAGGTACTTAGATTTATATACAGAAATGACCAACGCTTTTCAGCAATACGCTACAGATGTAAAGTCACAGGATTTTCCTAACGAGGAGGAACAATATTAAATCAAATACTTTAAAAGGTGATTTCGGGATGAGATTCCCGCCTTCGCGGGAATTAAATCCAATGCATAGCACTCCAGACAACCTCAAAGTCCTCTACGAAGACAATCACATGATAGTGGTTAATAAACGAAGTGGTGATATTGTGCAAGGGGATAAAACAGGGGATGCTCCGTTAAGTGAAATCGTTAAAAAATACATTGCCCGTAAATACAACAAACCTGGCGCAGTATTTCTAGGTGTGGTACATAGACTGGATAGACCTACAAGCGGGATTGTGGTTTTTGCCCGAACAAGTAAAGCTTTAACACGCCTCAATAAGCTTTTCGCCGAAAGGCAAACTCAAAAAACCTATTGGGCTATAGTAAAAAAAGCACCCTTATCTGCTAGCGGTACGCTTACTCATTTTCTCAAGAGAAATACAAAACAGAATAAGAGTTATGCTTTCGCGAAAGCGGTACCTGACTCAAAAAAAGCCGTTTTAGATTTTAAACTCATAAAAAAATTAAAAACATTTAGCCTTCTCCAAATCGAGTTGCATACGGGAAGACACCATCAGATAAGAAGTCAGCTTACGGCTATAGGCTCTCCTATAAAAGGAGATTTAAAATACGGTGCTGCACGTTCTAATGCAGATGGCAGTATAGGGCTACACGCCAGAAAATTAAGCTTTATTCATCCTGTAAAAAAGGAAAAAATGACTTTTATTGCTCCCGTTCCTAAAGGCGATGCTATTTGGGAAGCGTGTGAAGATTAAGTGGCGTTTTTAGTGTAAAATCCTGGAATACTTCAATACTCCAACAATCAAAAGCTACTTAGAAAGCGCTCTCCTACTCTCCACAATAACACTTACCAGAATTAAAGCACCACCTATAAGAGTGCGCAAGCTAGGAATCTCTTCTAAACATATCACTCCTAAAAGGATACCGTAAATAGGTTGTGCACTACTCATTAAGCTCGCTGTGGTTACAGAAAAGTTTTTAAAACTCGATAAAAACATTGTATGACCAATTGTAGTGGTAAGCAATCCTAATAGGAGTAGCCACGGAAGTTGTACTTCTATCGCCTGCCATGCATAGTCTGCGAAGAAAAATACCGGTAGTAGAAGTATAGAAACAAGAGCTATCTGATACCACATTAAGGTGGTTCCTGGGTATTGTTGGACTTTGGTTTTCATAATGAGATTTCGCAAAGAATAACAAATGGCAGAAATCACACCTAAAAGTATCGCGAGCGTATAATCACTTTCTAAATCAAATTCTGGTGCCAATAAATAAAGACCAAATAATACTAAAATGGCTAGTGCCAGATGAATCTTCTGGAACTTTGTCTTTAGAATCACAGGTTCTAGTAAACTCGTAATTACAGGATAGGTAAAAATAGAAAGCATTCCTATCGCCACATTAGAGAGTTGCAAGGCATAAAAATACAATACCCAATGCGCTCCCAAGAAAACAGAGCCCAGTATAATGGCTTTCCAATCCTTAGAGACTATGCTCCAAGAGGTTTTGCGCCATAACATAAAAAGCCCTAAAAACAGAGCGGCAAATACGCCTCGTAATGCAATAATTAGTTTTGGGTCTAACTCTATATAGCGTCCCAAAACACCGGAGGTGCTTATAAAAAGCATCGCGATGTTAATTTCGATAATAGGGCGTAAAGAAGCTTTTATCGTATTACTATTTTTGTCTTTTCCTGAAGAATTTCAGAAACAGCCTGGTTTACTGTTTTACTTTCTAAGTGCAACTTTATGTTTTGGTATAAAAACATCCTTCGCAGGCAAGAATCTTCTTCCCAAGGCCTATGCCCTGATAACGAGTGTTTTTTCTACTTGATGTAAGGCTATTCCTTAGATCGGAAAGATAGGAAAATTCGTTATGAGATAAAATAGGCTATACCATTTTAGATCGTGAGAATCTAAAGTCCATTATAACGGTAAGTAGTCCTAAAATACCCTTAATCATAAGAGATGCGCTCTCGTATACCGCCACCAGCGCGATGTATAATCACATCTGCCTTGCGTTTTCTGGCGATGGTTTTGGCTTTGTTAATGGCAGTGCTTTGCTTACGGTGTTTAGACGTAATGCGTTTGTTGCCTTCACGACGTACCGCCCAATCGCCTTCATAAGGCACCACGTGCTGATGCCAGGTACGTTTTCTACTTGATTTACGCGTACTCTCATAGACGTCTTCTATCAATTCGAGTACGGATCGTAAGAAATTTTTAAATGCGCTCATAGCGATGCAATATACTACATTGACAATTATGCGTACCTTCATTGAGTTATTGTATAAAACGCAGCAATCATGAAAAAATTAATTTTATCCTGCAGCTTCGTAGTTATATGCTTTGCTTGCAAAAAACAAGAAAACACAGCTCGCAAAGCCGTAAACGCTTCGGCAACTGTAGAAATACAAAAAACACCTACCGCTACCTTACTACATGAAGTATTAGACTTGCCCGCTTGTGAGAGTGCCGTATATGATGCTACAAAAGACCGTATATATGCCTCTATGATAGGGGCTCGCGAGCCAGGTGATGGCGGTGTCGCTACAGTAAGTTTGGATGGCACACTGCTTAATAAAGAGTTTATAGCGGGACTCAATGATCCAAAGGGTATTGCTATTACAAAAGACAGGCTCTATGTTTCTGATCTCACAGAACTTGTAGAAGCAGATCGCACTACCGGCGAAATTATTAAAAAACACACCGCAGAAGGTACTGCCTTTTTAAACGATGTGGCCATTGGGCCAGACGGTACGGTGTATGTCTCAGATACGCGTACGTCTGAGATTTATGCGCTAGATGCAACGGGTTCTTTTAGCCTTTGGCTGGCAGATACCGGATTGGATAATCCTAACGGACTGCTCGTACAAGGCAATACGATGTATGTCGCCTCTTGGGGAAGCGATCCTGCTGGTGGTCGTGTGTCCCAAATAGAGTTGAGTACCAAAAAGATAAGCGTGGTCACACCTGATATTGTAGGAAATCTAGATGGCATACGCCAGTATGACAAGAATCGTCTGATCATCTCAGACTGGCGAAGCGGTAATATCCATCTGATGGGAAGGGATGGCAGCTTAGAAAAACTCCTACAAGTAGGACAAAGCGTAGGCGATATTGCTTATCTACCTAAGAAAAACATCTTGTTACTACCTATGAATAAGCAAGCGCGATTGTTGATATATGAGGTGAAGTAAAACACAACTGCCTAAATTTTAGTCCTAGATGGAAAAAGGGGAAAGACCCTTGTGACGGAATGGGGATTGTGGTATTTTAGGGATTCCACTAGTAATTTATTAAAAGGTAAAATAGACGTTAGTAGTTTTGATCAGAAACTCTTTTATTTGCAATAAAACCACCAGCACGTGCAGCTCAACCGTTCCATAGCCTTTACTGCCTCCTGGGTATACACCTTGTATACAGGTCTTGCTGTGGGTCTTTTGTTGAGTGCTTTTTTAGTCTTCTTACAGCCTTTTGATACTTACCTGAACCAGCTGCCCTATAAAAACCTAAAACTATGGGGGTATGGCTTAGGCATTCTTATTCCTGCCTTAATACTTCATATTCCAGAACGGATATGGTATAAAAAACAAAAGCACAAATGGTATCTCCTTAATGAAATCGTATTTCTTACCATAGGCTTTATAGCCATTATGGCCTGTTGCTATAGCTATAATAAGGTTATTATGAACGGGATGCCCTTGCGATGGGATGGCTTTATAGATTGGTGTCTTTCTTTTGGGATACCGTTTATTCCTTTTATTATGCCTTTATGGCTCTTTTTAAGGCATCGGTTTAGTCGTATAGAAATCCAAACAGCGCCTCCCAAAGAAGCAATCATACGTATTGAGGGACAAAACCAAAATGAAGTTGTCACTTTCTCTCCTAATGATTTTATTATGGCACACGTACAATCCAATTATGTAGCTCTCTATACTCTAGAAAACGGTACGCCTAAAAAGCAACTATTGCGGTCTACTCTTGCTGCCTTGGTTGAGCAAATTCCTTTTGCCTTACAAGTGCATCGCTCCTATCTCATTAATGATACCTATGTAGATCAGATACAAGGCAACACTCGCAAAGGTAGTGTGACCCTTAAACATATTACAGAGCCCGTTCCTGTCTCTCCAAAACATTTTGCAGCGCTTAAAAAGCAGCTTCAATTTCGTCCCTAAACTTCAAAATAAACCCAAAATCTTCACGATTAGCACAAAGGTTTCAAACTCGTCACTTTGATTTTTATAGCTCCACGAGAGCCCTCATATTGTATGAAAATCAAAAAACATGAAAACAATTTTATCCCTATGCATGGCGCTTTTTATCATCGGAAACAGCTATGCAAATCCCAACCCGAAACGAAAGAAACTATTGGATAAAACCTTTAGTATTCTAGAAGCCAATGTTGCCAATCCAGCCTGGCTAGACACTCAAGATTATCAAAATTTTAAGGCAAGCTTGTATAGTGATGCCGCTATGGATTTATCCAAAGAAGACTTTGATGCCTTAGTCAAGAAAGAAAGAGAAAAGCTGCCTTTTACGCATTTTCAGCTCAATCGTATTCCCCGCAAAAAGAAATCCCAAGCAAAAAGTACTTCTTCTGCAAGTGCACCTATCGTAAGTTGGAAAGAGCTCCAACCCAATACAGCTTACCTGCAGATACGTAGTTTTTCGATACGTGCGCAACCTGTGCTTAAAGCCGTTTCGGAAATAGGCAGCAAAAACTATGATAACCTAATCATAGACCTTAGGAACAATACAGGCGGGAACTTAGAAGGTCCCATTGCTGTAGGTACTTTTCTTACCAATCAACCCATAGATGCTGGGGTATTTCTTACCCGCAAATGGTACGAACAGCACCATCGTCCTGCTACCCATAAAGAGATACAATCTTTGCCTTTTCTTATGGATATGACTTATCAAGGGATTAGCAAGATGTTTCAAGAAGAAGCCGGCTTCCGTATGGTCATCCCTGCACGTAATAATCCTGTATTTACAGGCAAGGTCTATGTGCTTATTAATGAAAATACCGCCAGCGCAAACGAACCTCTCATTGAACTATTACAAAGAGGAAAGATAGCTACCTTGGTGGGCACAAAGTCGGCAGGTGCAATGCTAAGTGCTGAGTTCTTTACAGTAAACAAAAAATATAGAACCTTTATTCCCATTGCAGATTATATAACAGCAACCGGCCATCGTATTGATAAAGTAGGCGTCTCTCCAGATATCGAAGTAGATCCGGCTAAGGCTCTAGACTATGTATTAGAAAATGTAATCAATAAATAGTCCCAAGGTTATTTAAAATATAGCTCAAAAGACTTCTGCCTAGGCGGAAGTCTTTTGCGTTAACGCGAAGCGATTCTACATTACCATTATACCTACAATCTACCTTATGACCCTAACTTTAGGAAGCGCTTATCCCTTCTTGGGATAATTGCCGAATTATAAAAGGGCATTTACCCCTTTCCTATGAGTAAACTAACGATTAGTTTTACCCTATCAGTTAACCTAATTTATAACCTCGCGCAAATTATGAGCAGAGCACTCACCTCAGCTAGACTCAAAGAAGAAACAATTATTGTTATGCCAACAACACTCTCTTTTTGTAAACTCAATTTTATAAAACTATATTCTAAGGCAAGAAAACTTGGAATTGCAGAATGGAACGACTCCTTAGACTATCCTGATTTTATTCACGGTTTATGGCACACTATGCGTACCCATGAAGCCCTAACTCCGGTGGCGAAAAAAATAGAAGAAATTCTTCAGGATGGCGATGCCATAGAACTTCTAAGTGAAGTGGTTTTGGAGCACCGTCGATTTGACTCTTCAAATAACTAAGCCTATGCGATCTGCTGTTTTCTTTTGAGATAATATATTTATAGCCTCTTTGGTAAGTTGTAAAATTCTGGGATAGCCTCCTGTAGTCTGACAATCACGCATCAAAACATACAAGCGTCCGCTAGGCGTTAACTGCACGGTACCCGGTAAGACGGGACCTGTACTTGTTTTAAGTTCGTGAGGCTGTATTAACGCATCTAAGGCAATCCCCATTCTATTCCAAGAAGTAATCGTATAGCTCTTCTCCATAAGGTTTCGCAGTCCTTTAGAAGATAAAAAATCATATTCTGGTCCTTTAGACACTTTAATTTGCTGTTGATTTAATGCAGTATTCTTTGTACTGAGATGTACACCTTTGGTATCCCCATATTTTGGACGACCCGTTGGTATTTGCATACCCATAGAAAGAGATCCTTGAGGCGTTACGGGAAAAAATAAACTCTTACTTCCTAGCACTTCTTGGGTTTCAATTCCGCCATCCAATCCCACATAAACGCGACAACCTTGTAGAACTTTCCCAACTTTTAAGACGCTGGATTTCTTGCCTATTAACACTTGATTCCTTTGTATAGCTTGTCCATCTAAAGTAACGTCAGAAATCGCTCCCGTAAGCACAAAGGCAATATCCTTTAGAAAAGTAATGGTCGGTCCTACGAGTGTGCACTCTAATGCAGCTGCATTCTTGGGATTATTAAGTAAGAGATTAGACAAGTTCAAGGCATCTTGATCCATTGCACCACTTTCGGGAATACCTAGAGCACCATAACCTAGACGTCCGCTGTCTTGAATCGTGGTATAAAACCCTTTTTCTGTAATTTCTATACTAGCCACAATGAATATATGAAGAGTTTATAAATTCTTCTAAGGACATTTGGGATAATCTGGAGTGTTCATCCTTTGTAATAGTCTGAAATTTCACGATATCCCCAATATGAAAAAGGGTGCTATCCAATGCCGTGGCATCAAACAACGGAATAGGACAATGCCCAATTACGTGCCAGCCACCTGGACTGTCTTGAGGATAAATACCCGTTTGTTCTCCGCCTATGGCAACACTTCCTTTTACTAATTTTCGTGAAGGCACCGCTTTTCTAGGGGTATGCAATATTGCATCCAAACCTAATAAATAAGGGAATCCAGGCAAGAAACCCAAAAAATAAACGAGATATTCTGGTGCTGTGTGTAAGGCTATTAGCTGTTGTTGTGATATGTTTTTGGCTTTCGCCAAAGTTTCCAAATCCTCCCCAAATTCTAGCTCATAACACACTGGGACACGCACAAGTCGCTGCAATTGAGCTGTACTTGTAGCGGAAAAATTTTGGCGTAAGCCTACAGACAACTTTTCTATATGTTTTTTTGTTGGAGCTATATCTTTTATGAGCAACTCGCGATAGCTAAGAATCACTTCTTTATCCAAAAGTCCTTCTATATACTTTTTTCCACTATTAAGGTGTTGGAACAATTCTGGAGATGGCACAGCTTGCCATTGTACCAGAATAGCATTTGCACCGAACGCTTTGATATGAAAGTCATCAAAAATCATTCAAATTTTATATTGTGGTGCGATGCTTCCTTTCTAATATATTGTAAGATTTCTAGTGCTTTCGGGGTATCTCCGTGTACACATAAGGTTTCTATATGCATAGGGCATATTTCACCTGTAATGGTATGTAATTGTTGCTTGGCAACCATATGAGATATGTGTTCCATCACGCTTTTGGGTTCTGTAATTAGGGCATTGGGTTGCGACCTACTCACCAATGTATAATCACTATTATAATTACGGTCTGCAAAGCCTTCAATTTTAATAGGTAGTATGCCTTTTGCCATTTCTGCAATCACAGAATTAAAAGGTGCATAGAGTATTAATTCATCATCAATAGCTGCAATAGTGTCTATGATGATACTAGCTATTTCTCTATCCACACTGGCTTGATTATACAATGCGCCGTGTGGTTTTACGTGATGTAAACGGCCTCCTTTATCTTCAACAATAGTTTTTAATTCTCGTATTTGACGGGTAATGCTCTGCCGCAATTCTTTTCGCGACAGCGTGATAGGTACTCTTCCAAAATTGGTTTTATCCTCATACCCTGGATGTGCCCCTATTTTCAGCTCGTATTGCAGTGCCAATGCCGTCACTTCTTCCATCGTTTGGGTATCACCTGCATGACCTCCACAGGCAATATTGCAAGAAGTGAGTAAAGGCAATAGTTGGGTTTCGTTACCAATCCCTTCACCTACATCGCTATTTATATCTATCGGATTCATGTAATAATTCCCGCCACACGTAAGATACTCCAGAGTCCTAAACCAAAAGCCAAACACCATATGATCATTCCCACGATGTTCTGAAATTTGGAATTCACATAGCTGCCTAAAATCGATTTCTTGTTTGCAATCCAGATAAGATAACCCGCGACTACGGGCAGTAAAATACCGTTGGCTACCTGAGCAAACTTTATAATCGCAATAGGCTTGTATCCAAGGCTCGCCACGAGGACACCAATAGCCAAAATAACAGCCCAAACCATTCTAAAACGAGTGCTTTTAAGCCCGCCTTGCCATCCCAAACTTCCTTGTACTACATAAGCAACGGCAAGTGGTGCTGTAATGGCCGAAGTGAGTCCTGCAGCCGCAAGACCTATACCCACAAAATAAGTAGCATAGGTACCAAATAACGGTTCTAAACTTTTAACCAAATCTGCCGCAGTCGCTATCTCAGCACCTTGCAATGCTGCTGCACAAATTACAATCGCCATAGACACAATACCTCCTAAAATAATGGACATACGTGTATCTTGTCGTACGGTGGGCAAACTCTCTACAGAAGACCATTTTTCTTTAACTAAAGACGCGTGCAAAAACAAATTATAGGGTACTACTGTGGTTCCTACTAATGCCACAACAACAAGTAGACTTCCTTCTGGCAGTGATGGCACCAGCATTCCTTTTAGCACTTCCAGTACATTAGGTTGTGTCACAATAGCGGTAATCACAAAGGCAACACTCATTAATATTACAAGAGCAACTAGAAAACGCTCTATAAATTTATAACTGCCTATGTATAAAATAAGCGCTGCGAGCAGGCCTATAATGATACTCCAATAGTTAATAGAGAGATCACCTATACTTGTTGTCGTGTTCAAACCCAAGGCTTCTAAACCTAATAGACCACCACTTATATTTCCAGCCTCATAGGCGGCATTACCTACCACAATGGCACTAAGAATAAGCAAAATAGAAATGATTTTAAGCGTTTTGTCTTGGGTGCTTTCTTTAATTACTTGCGCAAGACCTCGTTGTGAGACCAGACCAATACGCGCAGACATTTCTTGCAATACTACGGTAGCAATAATAGAAAGTACTAATGCCCATAATAACACAAAACCATATTTGGCTCCAGCAATAGAACAAACGGTTACCGTGCCGGGACCTATAAAAGCAGCCGCTACTAAGACACCTGGTCCAGAAATTTTGAATCTTTTTTTCATTACTCCTCGATAGAATTGAGTGCATAAATGGCAAAACTTCCTAACCAATGCCCACCTTCATAACTATCGCCTACGATATTAGGTAGCGAATTATTAATATGATCTATAGCTACTTGTTTAAGATGATTATACTCAGATCTATCCTGGGCTATATAATTAAGACTCCACGCTCTGGAGAAATTTACACCATCTAAGTGTACCAACTTCCCATCGCTCCTATCTGAAACTTCCCCTACAGGCATAGAGAAATCTGAGGCTTTGAGTTGGGGTAAAAACTGGGCTATCCAAGTGGTAAATTCATCATCTGTTAGTACTCTTTTCATCAAGGCCGCCTCTTCTAAACAAGGCGATAAAAAGTCAAAACCGCTAGGTTCCCAAGTAATAGGACAAGAAGCATCCTTGCTGTAAAAATCTTTGGCGCGCTGTCGTATACTGTTTTCTAAATCCTCACGACCAGAAGTAATCGCATAATCATAAGCAAAGCTAAGCCCAAAGGCCGTATTACTATGTTCTCCTACGCGAATAGGGTAATTGAGTTTGGGCAAAAAGTCGAGATACTTCTCCACCATTAAGTCTGTTAAGGGTTGTAGATTTTGTTCCAGTGTGCGCGCAGTTTCCGAATCCCATTTCTTAAGCTCTTCGGCGAGTTTGAGCACCCAAGCCCAACCATAGGTACGCTCATACGACTTGTTGTGTTTATTATCAAAATAGGCTACCTCTTGAGCAATATTTTCTTTTGAAATGCTTTGTACTAACCATTCTTCGGCTTCTTGTCTCCTTTCTAAATTGGGAAATTGTCGTAGCAAACTCACCAGACTCCAATGCCCGTGAACCGCAGAGTGCCAATCAAAACAGCCATAAAAAGTAGGGTGTAATTCTTTAGGGGTTTTTAAATCTGTGGCATCGCCTAGGGTTTGTCCTAGTTTATTGGGAAACTCCGTTCCCACACAACTTAAGGGCAATGCGGCTAGCCTGTTAGCTTCTTCTAGACTCAAAACAGGCACATTTTTAAGGGGTATTGCTTTCAATTTTGATTGCGGTTGCTCCTCTTTTTGTTGGCATGATAGGGTTACTATCACGACTAAGAGTACTAAATTTTTCTTCATAATTATACTATATTCATTAACCGAGCCATCCGTCTCTATCGAGGCTTCGGTATTGTATGGCTTCACTTATATGCGTACCGCTTACCTCTTTGGCGCCTTCCAGATCTGCAATGGTGCGTGAAACTTTAAGAATCCTATCGTAGGCTCTCGCCGAAAGATTCAACCGTTCCATAGCATTTTTTAGGAGTTCTTTAGAAGCATCATCTAGGGCACAGTATTTACGTATTTGCTTAACTCCCATCTGAGCGTTGTAGTTGGTTTTTTCGCTTTCGCGAAAGCGTTCTACTTGTATTTCCCTTGCTTTAGTCACACGTTTTCTTATCGCTACGCTGGACTCTGCCTTGGTCTCATCACTGAGTTTGTCAAAAGGTACGGGTGTGACTTCAATATGAATGTCTATACGGTCCAACAGCGGACCACTAATTTTTCCCATATAACGCTGCATCTCTGCAGGGCTGCTCGTAACGGGAGCGTCTGGGTCGTTAAAATAACCGCTAGGACTGGGATTCATACTCGCCACAAGCATAAAACTTGAGGGATAAGTAACGGTAAATTTGGCTCTAGAAATAGTCACTTCTCTGTCTTCTAACGGCTGTCGCATCACCTCTAAAACAGAGCGTTTAAACTCGGGCAATTCATCCAAAAACAACACGCCATTATGCGATAGCGAAATCTCTCCTGGTTGTGGATACGCACCGCCACCTACTAGAGCAACATCTGAAATCGTATGGTGTGGCGACCGGAAAGGGCGTTCGCTCATCAGGCCTTGATTGTCTTTTACTCTACCCGCGACACTATGGATTTTTGTGGTTTCTAAGGCCTCACGCAAACTCATAGGAGGCAAAATAGACGGTAATCGTTTAGATAACATGGTCTTTCCGCTTCCCGGAGGACCAATTAGTATGATATTATGACCACCAGCTGCTGCAATCTCCATGCAGCGCTTTATAGATTCTTGTCCTTTTACATCGGCAAAGTCGAATTCTGGATGCTCGAGGCTTTTGTAGAACTCGGCGCGGGTGTCTATCACAGTTTGTTCCAGTGGAATGTCTTTATCAAAAAAATCGATTACCTGACTTATATTTTCGACGCCATATACGTTAAGACCATCTACGATGGCGGCTTCTTTGGCATTTTGTGTTGGTAGTATAAAGCCTTTAAAGCCCTCTTCTCTGGCCTTTATCGCAATGGGCAAGGCTCCTTTTATGGGTTGGAGGCCGCCGTCAAGTGAGAGCTCTCCCATGATGATGAAATCGCCAACTTGCTCTCCTTTAATCTGTCCGGTAGCAATTAGAATTCCTGTGGCTAAAGTAAGATCATAGGCAGAACCTTCTTTGCGCATATCTGCAGGAGACATATTGAGAATAATCTTCTTACCCGGAATTTTATAACCGTTATTTTGTAATGCTGCGGCAATTCGAAAATTACTCTCTTTTATTGCATTATCCGGAAGTCCTACGAGATGATATCCTACGCCTTTATCTACATTTACCTCTACCGTAATGGTAGTGGCATCTACTCCAAAAACAGCACTCCCAAAAACTTTAGTTAGCATAGCGCAATCAATTTAGTTAAATATATCAATAATATCCTTTACCGTAGGATTAATGATTACCAAAAAGGGGTAAACACCCCTTTCATTTACACTATCATAAGGATACCTTTATATCAATTAATCAAAGCATATAATGATTTGTTTAGGTTAGTTTTATGAAGATGCCTAGGTATTGTATTGAGTGTTCAATACGTAGTAAACTCTTCATATTTTTAGGGGTGAAAGGCATCTCCGCATAGCGGAGGTGTTTTTCTGTTTTAGCCCAAAAACCTACTTCTTCACTTTTTCACTTTTACTTTAGTATTGAAAATTCGATTTTGGAGCTGTGAAACACTTTGTGCTCTTCTTTTCTAAAATCTTCTTTTTTGGCCTCAAAAATATTATCCACAT
>CAZXMY010000040.1:0-12510 GCA_964641325.1 uncultured Flavobacteriaceae bacterium
GGAAAAGCTCGAGGTATCATAACACGTAATTTGGTTACTGGCGAGATAGAACGTCACTCTGCTCACGCCGTAGTATTAGGAACCGGAGGATACGGTAATGTTTTCTATCTTTCTACTAATGCAATGGGGTCTAACGTAACGGCTGCTTGGAAAGCGCACAAGCGAGGAGCGTATTTTGCAAATCCTTGTTATACCCAAATACACCCAACTTGTATTCCAGTATCTGGCGAGCACCAATCTAAGCTAACCCTAATGTCTGAATCATTGCGTAATGATGGACGTATTTGGGTGCCTGCTAAAAAAGAAGATTCAATTGCTATTCGCGAAGGCAAGCTAAAGCCAACAGATATCAAAGAAGAAGATAGAGACTATTACTTAGAACGCCGTTATCCAGCTTTTGGAAACTTAGTTCCTCGGGATGTCGCTTCTCGTGCTGCAAAAGAGCGTTGTGATGCAGGTTTTGGAGTAAATAAAACAGGTGAAGCGGTTTATCTTGATTTTGCCAGTGCCATAGAGCGCTACGGTAAAGAGCAAGCTTATGTACATCATCTAGATGCAAACGATGCCGCTGTTGTAAAAAAATTAGGAAAAGAGGTTGTGAAGAATAAGTATGGAAACCTCTTCCAGATGTATGAGAAAATCGTAGATCAGAATCCATATGAAACCCCTATGATGATTTACCCTGCGGTGCATTATACAATGGGAGGTCTTTGGGTAGATTATAATTTGCAAACCTCTGTTGAGGGCTTGTATTCTATAGGAGAATCGAATTTCTCAGATCACGGAGCAAACCGATTAGGAGCTTCAGCATTAATGCAAGGCTTGGCAGATGGATATTTTGTGTTACCATATACAATAGGAGATTACTTAGCTCACGATATTAGAACCGGACCTATCTCTACAGATACAAAAGAGTTTGAAGAAGCAGAACAAAACGTGCGTAAGCAAGTAGATGCGCTTATAAATAATAATGGATCCAGGCCTGTCGATTATTTCCACAAAAAATTAGGAAAAATCATGTGGAACAAATGTGGTATGTCTCGTAATGCTACAGATCTTGAGTCTGCCATAGAAGAGATAGCTGCCTTACGTGAAGATTTTTATAAAGATGTGCGTGTTCCCGGAACTCAGAATGAATTTAATGAAGAGCTAGCAAAAGCATTACGCGTTGCTGATTTTCTAGAACTAGGAGAGTTGTTTGCAAAAGATGCGCTTACGCGAAATGAATCTTGTGGAGGACACTTCCGCGAAGAGTATGTTGAGTTAGATGGACCTCAAAAAGGAGAAGCATTGCGTGATGATAAGAATTTCACTTTTGTATCTGCTTGGGAATATAAAGGAGAGCCTAAAGATGCGGTGCTGCATAAAGAAGAGCTTACCTATGAGAATATAGAAGTAAAACAAAGAAGTTATAAATAAGAAAGAGATATGAAACTTACGTTAAAAATTTGGCGTCAAAAGAACGCTCAAGCTAAAGGACAAATGGTGACATACCCAATTGATGGGATTGATGGCGATATGTCTTTCTTAGAGATGATGGATGTACTCAATAATGGGCTTATTAATAATGGAGATGAACCCGTAGTTTTTGATCACGATTGTCGTGAAGGAATTTGTGGAGCTTGTTCTATGTTTATTAATGGAGAAGCACATGGGCCAGATCGTCTGGTAACAACTTGCCAGTTACACATGCGTAAATTTAAAGACGGTGATACCATTACGATTGAACCTTGGAGATCAGCCGGTTTTCCGGTTGTGAAGGATCTTATGGTAGATCGTTCTGCCTTTGACCGTATACAACACGCGGGAGGCTTTATCTCTATTAATACTTCTGGAAATACGCAGGATGCAAATGCAATTCCTATTGAAAAAGTAAATGCAGACGCCGCTTTTGATGCCGCAACTTGTATAGGTTGTGGGGCTTGTGTGGCCAGTTGTAAAAACTCTAGTGCTATGCTATTTGTGTCTGCAAAAGTGAGCCAGTTTGCTTTATTACCACAAGGTCAAGTAGAAGCTACAGATCGTGTACTTAATATGGTAAAACAAATGGATGAAGAAGGTTTTGGTAACTGTACTAACACTGGCGCTTGTGAAGTAGAATGTCCTAAAGGAATTTCTCTTGAAAATATTGCACGTATGAATCGTGAGTATATGGCAGCCTCTTTAAAAGGATAAGAAAGGTGTAAACATCTATAAAACAAGGGTTTGGTATTGTTTTATAGCAGAAAATATAAAAAGCCTAAGTATTTATACTTAGGTTTTTTGTTTAAATAAATGAAATAGGGGCATTTGCCCCCTAATAAAAAAGAAGCTGTCATGTATATTTGACTAAGATTATCTAATAGAAGTGAATAACATCTATTAGATAATAAAATTTTCGTTTTGGGGGATTCGAGAATTTAAAGAAATAGACCGAACATTGTTCGGTCTTTTTTTTGTCTTTATTTTTTTGAATCGACAATAAATTTGAGATCAATGATTGCCTCCAAGAAATGTTATCACAATGTTATCAAAACACTATGTGAGCAACTGTAAAACCAACAGCTAAGCGATTTGTGAACCGATTTGGGCAAGATGTTGATAAGATTTTTTGATGTTTATAAAATTCTGTTTATCAATATTTTAAATCTAATTTTTAACAGAATAATAAGAAAATTGAAATTTCGGATGTGTTGAAAACTTTGTGAATAACCACAGCGTGATAGCGCGAGTCTCAGAATCTTTTTTATTGATATTTGTTAGTCCCTAGAAGTAAGAAAAAGAAAAATAATCTCAAAATTAACGGATAATGAGTGCGATAGAGCCAATATTAGCAGAAAACAAAGACAGATTTGTAATCTTCCCAATAGAACATCATGACTTATGGGAATGGTATAAGAAGTCTGAAGCTAGTTTTTGGACTGCAGAGGAGATCGATCTACACCAGGATCTTACAGATTGGTCTACAAAACTCAATGATGATGAGCGTTATTTTATTAAACACATTCTTGCTTTTTTTGCAGCTTCAGATGGAATTGTAAATGAAAATCTTGCTGAGAATTTTGTAAATGAAGTACAATACTCAGAAGCTAAATTTTTCTATGGTTTTCAGATTATGATGGAGAATATTCATTCTGAAACCTACTCTCTTCTTATCGACACTTATGTTAAAGATGAAACAGAAAAAGGGAAGCTTTTTAACGCATTGGAGAACTTTCCAGCGATTAAGAAAAAAGCAGATTGGGCATTAAAGTGGATCGATAGTCCCAGTTTTGCAGAGCGCCTAATCGCCTTTGCAGCAGTTGAGGGAATTTTCTTTTCAGGTGCTTTCTGTTCCATTTATTGGCTAAAGAAAAGAGGGCTTATGCCAGGTCTTACTTTTTCTAACGAATTAATATCAAGAGATGAAGGAGTTCATTGTGACTTTGCAGTGCACCTACACAATCATCACCTAGTAAATAAAGTGCCTAAAGAGCGCATTAAAGAAATTATAGTTAACGCATTAGATATAGAGCGTGAGTTTATTACAGAGTCACTACCCGTGAGTCTTATTGGGATGAATGCAAATCTAATGACACAATATCTAGAATATGTAACAGACCGTTTGCTTACAGAATTACACTGTGAGAAAGTATACGGAACTGCAAATCCATTTGACTTTATGGATATGATCTCACTTCAAGGGAAAACGAATTTCTTTGAAAAACGCGTGGGGGAATATCAAAAAGCTGGTGTGGCAATAGACAAAAATGATGATGGCTCAGGGCAGTCTATCAGTTTTGATGCCTCTTTCTAATTAGTAAAATAAAAGGGACTATAGAGAGTATTCTTTAACGTCTGCTTTCGCGAAAGCGAGAAACCATAACAAATCATAACATTAGGCTCAAGTCTAATCCAACTAAACTTTTTCTCAATAGGGGGAAACTGCTGAGAATTAAAAAACTTTTAAGTGTATGTATGTAGTAAAAAGAGATGGCCGTCAGGAACCGGTTATGTTCGATAAAATTACCGCTAGGGTAAAGAAATTATGTTATGAACTAAGTGATTTTGTAGATCCTGTTAAGATATCAATGCGTGTTATTGAAGGTCTTTATGATGGAGTGACTACAAGTGAGCTAGATAACCTTGCCGCAGAGACCGCAGCATCTATGACTACTAGTCATCCGGATTACGCAAAGCTAGCAGCACGTATTTCTGTATCTAACCTGCATAAAAACACAAAAAAGTCTTTCTCAGAAGTGATGACAGACCTCTATGAGTATGTAAATCCTCGTACAGGTAAAAAAGCACCTATGGTAGCAGATGATGTCTATCAGATTATTATGGATAATAAAGATGAGCTAGACTCAACGATTATCTATAATCGTGATTTTGGATATGATTACTTTGGGTTTAAAACACTGGAGCGTTCCTATTTATTAAAGATAAATGGACAGATTGCAGAGCGCCCACAGCATATGTTGATGAGAGTGTCTCTCGGGATTCATTTAAATGATCTCGAAGCGGCAAAAGAGACCTATATGTTGATGTCTAAAAAATACTTTACACACGCTACTCCTACACTTTTTAACGCAGGTACTCCTAAGCCTCAAATGTCTTCTTGTTTCCTACTTACTATGAAAGAAGACAGTATAGAAGGAATTTATGATACGCTTAAGCAAACCGCAAAAATATCTCAGAGTGCTGGTGGAATAGGATTATCTATTCATAACATTAGAGCAAAAGGATCCTACATAGGAGGTACTAATGGCACCTCTAATGGAATTGTACCTATGCTTAAAGTTTTTAATGATACGGCTCGTTATGTAGATCAAGGTGGAGGAAAGCGTAAAGGTTCTTTTGCTATCTATATGGAACCTTGGCATGCAGATATTTTTGATTTCTTAGATCTTAAGAAAAATCACGGTGCCGAAGAAATGAGAGCTCGAGATCTGTTTTATGCGATGTGGATTTCAGATTTATTCATGAAACGTGTTCAAGAAGATGGCTCTTGGACGCTTATGTGTCCTAATGAATGTCCTAATTTGTTTGACGTTTATGGTGATGAGTTTGAAGCTTTGTATACAAAATATGAAGAAGAAGGTAAGGGAAGAAGAACGATAAAGGCTCGTGAGCTTTGGGAAAAAATAATGGAGTCTCAAATTGAGACAGGAACTCCATATATGTTGTATAAGGATGCAGCAAACCGTAAGTCTAATCAAAAGAACTTGGGAACTATACGATCTTCTAACTTATGTACGGAGATATTAGAGTATACCTCTCCTGATGAAGTAGCGGTTTGTAACCTAGCTTCTATTGCACTTCCTATGTTTGTTAAGGGTGATACTTTTGATCACGATGAGCTGTATAGAATTACAGTAAGAGCAACAAAAAACTTAAATAAAGTAATAGACCGTAACTACTATCCTGTAATTGAGGCAGAAAATTCTAATATGCGTCACCGTCCTATAGGATTAGGAGTTCAAGGGCTTGCAGATACGTTTATTAAACTACGTTTGCCATTTACAAGTGACGAAGCAAAAAAATTAAACCAAGAGATTTTTGAAACCTTATACTTTGCCGCGGTAACCGCTTCTAAGGATATGGCTAAGGAAGAAGGAGCGTATTCTACTTTTGATGGGTCACCTATGTCTCAAGGAGAGTTTCAGCATAATCTTTGGAATATTAAAGACGAAGAATTAAGTGGTCGTTGGGATTGGGCAGCACTGCGTAAAGAAGTACTAGAGCACGGTGTGCGTAACTCACTTCTTGTAGCACCTATGCCTACAGCATCTACCTCTCAGATTCTTGGAAACAATGAAGCTTTTGAGCCGTACACTTCTAATATTTACACGCGTCGTGTATTATCTGGAGAGTTTATTGTAGTAAACAAGCATTTACTAGAAGACCTGGTAGCATTAAATCTATGGAATGATGATCTTAAGGCTGCAATTATGCGTGCTAATGGTTCTATCCAAGGTATTGATGTGATTCCTCAAGAATTAAAAGAACTCTATAAAACAGTATGGGAAATGTCTATGAAGGATATTATAGATATGTCTCGTCATAGAGGATACTTTATCGACCAGTCGCAATCGCTTAACTTATTTATGGAAGGAGCGAACTTCGCAAAACTTACTTCTATGCACTTTTATGCTTGGCAAAGCGGCTTAAAAACAGGAATGTACTACTTGAGAACCAAGTCTGCAGTAGATGCTAAGAAGTTCACTTTGTCTGCAGAAAAGAAAGCAGCACCAGAACCTGCTGTGGCAAAACAGCAAGTAGCAGCAAGAGCAGCACAAAAACTAGAGGCTACACAACAACCGGCTCCTATGCCTATGTCGCAATCTAATGCGGTGCCAGAAGCGGTAGTACAGCACGCTCAAAATGCAGCAGAAATGCAAGTAAAAATGAGTCTAGAAGAACCAGCAGTACCTTACGAGACGCAACAGGCTTCTTTACTCAATAAGACACAAGCAGCAATGCCACAGCAACAAGTGAACACGGCTCCTATGACACCAGAAGAGATGAAAGCGATTATTGCACAGGCAAAAGCAGGACAGGCAGATGATGACTGTTTAATGTGTGGCTCGTAATCTACTTAAGATATCGGAGCTAAGGATAGATAACGATAATCCTTAGCTTCTTTTTTTGTCCTAAATAAATAAACCCAATACAAATTGTATTGGGTTTTTTAAGTATTAGACATATCATAAAATATTACCAGAGAAGTAGGACATAACCTAAAATCGCACCTCCAGCAATAAGCCACATTACGTTTAGTTTCCATTTAGAAAAAACAAAGAAAGCGCTCGTTAGCGCAATAAGAATAGCACGCCAGTCTATGAGTGTCTCTTTTCCCATCACAATAACAACGGCCAGCATAACAGCAACTGCTGCTACATTAACAGAGTCTAAAAAATATCGAAATATTTTGGAGCCTTGTAATCTAGGAAGTAAAGGGTTTAATATCATGACAAAAATAAAGGAAGGTAAAAATATTCCCGTAGTAGCGGCAATGGCTCCCCAAAATCCAGAGAGTTGATATCCAATAAAAGTAGAAGTAGATAGTACTGGACCAGGTGTAAATTGTCCAACGGCAATGGCATCTATAAGCTCGGTTCGAGTTAACCAGCCTCTAGTAACTAACTCTGCATCTAAATAGGCAAAGAGTACATATCCACTGCCGTATAATATGGCGCCTACTTTTAAAAAGGTTAGAAAAACTTTAACTACAGGTGTTTGGGTAAGTAAACCAGAGAAAAGAAATGGAAGCGGCAATACTACTTTAGTGCTGCCTTTTTGCAGGGCAGATTTAGTATAGAAATACGTGGCTCCTACAAAACCTGCTATCAAAAGAGCTACGACCTCATTTACTCCCAATACTGCTGCTATCAAGACCAGAATGCCTAATGCTATTAATTCATAGCTTTTAGCCGCTTTCTTGCCTAGTTTATATATGGCAGAAGCAATGATGGCTAAAACGACTGGTTTTATCCCAAATAAGAAAGGAGCGACTTCTGGTAATTCTCCATATTTCACATATAAATAAGCAAGAATTCCGGTAATGAATACTGCCGGAAAAATAAAGCTAATTCCTGCAACAAATAAGCCGGCCTTACCTGCGCGCTCGTGACCACAATGCATAGTCATTTCTGTAGAGTTAGGTCCGGGAATGAGGTTTGTTGCACCTATGAGGTCTAGAAAGTGCTCTTGAGTCATCCATTTGCGCTTCTGGATAATCTCAGATTCCATCATGGCAATATGCGCGGCAGGTCCACCAAAAGCAAAACAACCTAGCCTAAAGAAAACTAGGGCTACTTCTTTAAGGTGATTTTGTGTGTTTTTTTGCTTTCGCGAAAGCGTACTCATAATCTTAGAATTAAAAAAGACTCGATATGGATGTATCGAGTCTTAAATTTATAACTTATTATCGAGTATATGCCTATCTGTGCTCTGTGTTATAAAGCTCTAGAAGGTTCATAATCTCTTCTATAAGATCTTTAGTTTCTAAAAGTAAACCAAAGTAAAGTGTCGTGTTTTTAGGGCTAGATTCCTCAGAACGGGTACGCTCTACCTGTTTCTGGATCTTTTCTGTTACATTATCATATAATGCTTTCTTTTGCCCTAAAAGCTCTTCTATCTTATTATAGTTACGTTCTTTAAACGCCCCAGAAGTCTCCTCTAAGAAAACACTTAACTTATTATCTATTTCTTGAAGATCACGAATCTGATTAAAGCGTAAGGGTTTGTGATTGTTATTTACATGTTTGTAACTTGCCTTTGCAATATACTCTAGTGACTGCGTGATGTCTTCTAGAAATCCAAGAATCTGGATATAGAAATTAGATCCGCGTACGCTAGTTTCTTCGAGATTTTTAATGAAATAGAAGATGTTACTACGTAACTCATCTACTTCTTCATTTAATTTTTCGACCCCTTCACGGCTCTTTTTGAGGCTTTTTACCTTGCCTTTAGAAAGCCCTTTAAGAACATTAGTATAAATTTTATTGGTTCTAGAAACCGTTTTAGCAATATTATCTGCACTTTCTTCTATAATACCTTGAATCGTTTGACTCTCTGCTCTACTAAGATTAGACTCCTCTTTTGCTGCTTCATTGTTTCTTTTATGAGCCAGGTAATTACGTACAAGTAGTATAGCTGCAATTACAAGAAGAATAGCCACTACTCCAAAACGTCCTTCGGGACCGCCTAAATGAATAAGAAAGGCTAGTGTTCCTGCCGCACAAAAAGCACTAAAGGCTGTAAAGAACCAACCTCCTATAACATTTAAAACCCCAGCTACACGATATACGGCACTCTCACGGCCCCAAGCTCTATCTGCTAGAGAAGTACCCATGGCTACCATAAAGGTTACATAGGTTGTAGAGAGGGGAAGCTTCATAGAAGTTGCAATAGATATCAAGATCCCGGCAACTACAAGATTAATTGAGGCTCTAATCATATCAAAAGCTGGTAACTCGTAGCTCTTAGATCGAGGTAAATCTACTATAGGTTTTTCAAATTTAGAATTAATAGCTGCCACGGTTCCTTTAGAGAGTATAGCGCTAAAACCAGAATTGATAGCCGTCACAGCTCTTACTACACCTCTAGACAACATATTAGGCTTGAACTTTTCTCTACCTTCATCTTGACCAGAAAGACCAATCTCTGTATCTGCTACGGTACGTGCTTTTTTAGAAGTCCATAATGTAATAACCATAATAGCACCTGCTATGAAAAGAATAAGAGGTTCTGCAGGTACCTTTTTATCTAATACTTCCATAGAAAACTCAGATGCTGCAAGCCCAGATATAGACCAAGCTTCGTACGAGTGCCAAGCTGCCATAGGTACGCCAATAAAATTAACTAGATCATTTCCTGAAAAAGCAAGTGCAAGACCAAAAGTTCCTACAGCGATGACAACAATAAGTACGGTTTTCTTAAAGATTTTTTCAAAAGCGTATGAGAAAATAGTCCAGAAGACAAAGCTTCCTAACATAATATATATCTCGTTTCCTTCTAATAAGCTTTTAATTTCTTTATAGTAAGGAGTACCTTTAAGACCTTTCATAAAGATAAAATACGTAATCGCAGCAAGTGCGATTCCTCCAAAAATAGCCCCAAAATTCTTCACCTTTTTTTCATAATTAAAGGTAAAAATCAAACGAGATATGTATTGTACTATGGCTCCTACAGAAAAGGCTATAACCACAGAAAGCAGGATTCCGCTAATAATTTCTTTGGCTTTTTTCGAGTTTATATAAGATCCGAGATCTGCTAAAGTCTGGCCGTCATTTGCCGTAATCTTTATGATGGCCATAACTACTGCCGCTCCCAGTAAGTTAAATACAATAGAGACTGTAGTAGATGTGGGTAAGCCTAAGGTATTAAAGAAATCTAGCAGCAATATATCTGCTATCATAACGGCCATAAAAATGACCATAATTTCATCAAAGGTAAATTGCCCGGGCACAAAAATCCCTTTCCGTGCAACTTCCATGAGTCCGCTGGAAAAGACGGCGCCTATAAAAATACCTAAACTAGCAATAATCATTATGGTCTTAAAGTTGATTACTTTAGAACCAATAGCAGAGTTCAAGAAATTTACAGCATCGTTACTTACGCCTACGATGATGTCAAAGACCGCCAAAACAATAAGCGCTCCAACCATTAAAATGTAAAGATTATCCATTATTTGTGTTATTTATATGATGCAAAAGTGGAATTCTATCTCCAATAGAATGTTATCTTAAAGTTATGTATTTAATTAAAAATGAACATCTAACTGTAATCTATACATCCAGTTGTCTCCTTCGCCGTTAATTGTTGTATAGCTTAAATCTGTTTGTAGCTTTAATTTGTGTCCTACAAAAAATTTAGAAGCTCCTAATGTATATTGATCTGTGTCTGTTCCGCCAGCGATATTATCCAGACGAATATTAGAATATCTCCCAGAAAATTCGACATTACTAGTTAATAAATAACCTGCCTGCAGGTTCAAAGAATTTCCAACATTCACCACATCTCCTGTGGGAGTCCCATCTGCTTCTACGGCAACAGCAGCCTCAGCATCACGCATTGCATATTCTCCTTGAAAAGAGAATCCTTGATATTTAAAAATGGCATCTGCAAAGAAGGTGTTAATGTTAGTTTCATATAAAGATCCGTCACTTAAGAACATAAAATTTCCTAAGTTACTTCTGGAACGCACAGCGTTGTTATTATGGTCATAGTTTATTGCCGCCATTAACTTAGGAGTAGGCTCACGTTTTAAGTCACTAGAAGAGTAGTCACCTTTACTAATAAATTCGCCAAGAGGAAGAAACTCCACCCGTCCAGTATATTGAAGTCCCCCTTGATTACCTTCAGTAATATTTCTGCCCTCTCCTTGTGAAATGGCTATTTTCTCTCTAATGACAAACTTTTCACCTATGTTATCTTTGTGGCGTAATTGCAATCCCACATCACGGTCTATATTAAAACGAGAATTGAGTATAGATCGATCTACAAATTGCAGGTTACCTGAAGAAATTACACGTTCTATGTTGCCCGGCAATTTGGTTTGTCCCGCCCATAATTCCCAGTTAGGAGCAAAATGCCACATCACAACAGCATCTAGTATATAACGAGGAGTGTCTCTAGTGAATTGGGATCCTCCAGAAATATCGCGATTAGAAAGGCCTAACTCAAATTTATACTTCAGTTTTGGGCTAAAGGCAAAGCCATCAAACTTAAAACGCGCTCTGCGCACTAAGAAATTCTGATCTATTTCATTGGAGTTCGGGTCGTTTGCAGATAAAACAGAGGTTGATAAAAACTGCATGCGGGTTGCAAATTTCATGCTCCAAGAGCTGTCTTTTGCAATTACGTTAAAAACGCCCTTGCCGAATTTTGAATCAACAACTTTCTGAGCATTTACTTGAAAAGAAAATATAGTACAACATAGTACTATAAATAGTGTAATTTTTGATTTCATTATTTTACTAGTTTTTGTCGTGTGCAAATAACCAACCTTTCTGTGAAACCAATGTTAACTAGATATTATCTTTGAAACAAAAAAAGGGTCACCCTAGGGTGACCCACCATTTCAATTATGGTCGACAAAAACTAATAATATGAAATGCTCTTGTAGTAAGAGACAGTAAATATCGAAATCATAGAGGCGAATTATGTAAAGTTAGTATTAGGGAATCTTTAAGAATTTTTTTAATTTTTCTTAAGTTGAGCATTTTTTTTATAAAATTAAGCTTTTTAATATACTGATATACAGTAAGTTATAATTATAATGTAAAATAATTGTTACTTAAATGTTTTGTAATTGTTAGTAATTTATTAAATTTGAGTGTATAGAAATAATTAAAATGTTTAGTATGAGAAATGTAATTTCAATTTTGTGCTGTCTTTTTGTTTGTTTAAGCGCAAGCGCTCAAGATATAGATAAGAAAAACCTATATGTTCAGGATGGTGATGTAATACAAGCTACTATTTTTCACGATAGTGGAGAAATAAGCCAAAAAGGATATTTTACAAATGACGGTAAACTCACTGGAGAATGGATAAGTTTTAATCGTGAGGGCGTAAAGACCGCAGAAGGTCAATATGACAATGGGGTTAAAGTAGGTACGTGGTTTTTCTGGAAAGAAGAGACTCTTACAGAGGTGTCTTATGAAAATTCTAAAATTGCTGCTGTGAATACTTGGAAGAATAAAGAGACACAGGTCGTTAGTAATGAATAAAATCGCTTTTGCGAAAACATCCTTTCATAGAATGATAAGGTAACACCAATAAATATATAAAGTAAAAAAGGTCCCAAATGGGACCTTTTTTATTGGGCTAATTCAAATTTAAATTAATTACGTGTCCATCCAGAATTCCAAGACGCATAATCTGCACCGATACCGTTTCCAATACCAGAGATTACATCTGCTTCTTCAAAAGGAGCTTCTGTATCATTCTTTAGGTTAAGGGTTACATCATCAAAAGTGATATCTGTTATTGTAGTTTCTCCTGCTAATACACCAGCTCCTGTTTCTGAATCATCTAGGTCAA
>CAZXMY010000041.1:0-12425 GCA_964641325.1 uncultured Flavobacteriaceae bacterium
GAGAAATTCTTCTACAGAAGATGTCATAAATAGAATCTAATTAAATAATTCACCCACATTAGGAGCATTTTCCGTCCCTTCATCTGCTTCAAAATATGCTTTTTTCTCAAAACCTAGTATTGCTGCAGCAATGTTTGTGGGAATCATTCTAATTTCTTCATTAAGTAATTTAGCCTTCTCGTTAAATCGCGTACGTTCTACATTAATACGATTTTCTGTTCGCTCTAACTCGTTTATGAGTTCCTTAAAATTATCATTTGCCTTCAAATCAGGATAGCGTTCAAAAGTTGCTAATAACCTCGAAAGGGCAGAAGTTAAACCGGATTGCGCTTTTTGAAACTGTGCCAACTGTTCTGGAGTAATATTGGACGGATCTATCTGTATCGAAGTCGCTTTAGAACGAGCTTCGGTTACCTTTATAAAGGTTTCCTGTTCATACTCGGCATACGCCTTTGCAGAACTCACAATATTGGGAATTAAATCTGCTCTTCTTTGATAGGCACTTTCAACATTACTCCATTGTTCATTAATCCCTTCATCAAGCGGCACTAATTCATTATTAGTAGTGATTAGCCATCCACCAGCAAGTAAAACAATGGCACCGATTACGATTAGTATAATAAGTCCTTTTTTCATATCTCGTTAGTTTATTTTCATGGGTTGTTTGTAAAACTTTCGTTCTTCCTGCAATTTACTAAAAAAGCGAGTATCTAATAAATAGCAAGTGGTAGTCCGTTTGTTGCACTCTATTTTGTGAAGGTTGTCTAGAAAAACTACTCTTAACGCTGTAAAAGAAATCTTAAAGATTTTTTTTAAACTCTAATAACTGTGCTTTAACACCTTCTAGTTTTCTAATAATCTCAAAGTTGTCTAAGGTTGATTTTTTACCTTCTTTAAGGTGCGTCTTTGCACCTTCCAACGTAAAGCCCCTTTCTTTTACAAGATGATAGATAAGTTCCAGATTCTTAATGTCACTGGGCGTGAATCTCCGGGTTCCTTTTGCGTTTTTTTTAGGTTGAATGACATCAAATTCTTTTTCCCAAAATCGAATGAGTGAGGCGTTTACCTCGAAGGCTTTTGCTACCTCACCTATTGTATAATACAGTTTTTCTGGTAGAGAGACGTGCATACTAATCTAGAGATTGATTTTCTTGTTGCGAGCGCTCCAGTAACTCATAAAATTCGGCGGCAGACAGTTTGCCATAATAAAAGTGAATCGGGTTTATTTTCTCACCGTCTTTTATGATCTCATAATGCAAGTGTGGGGCTTCAGAACGACCTGTGCTACCTACATATCCTATGAGATCACCACGCTGTACCTTCTGACCTTTACGCACATTATACTTATTAAGATGCGCATAAAGACTCGTATACCCATACCCGTGTTCAATTCTAATGTGCTTACCATATCCTGCAGCAGCAGCATCTGCACGTATTACTTTTCCGTCTCCCGTGGCGTAAATAGGCGTACCGCGAGGAGCCGTAAAATCCATTCCTTTGTGTATTTTTCTCTTCTTAGTAAATGGATCAGTACGATACCCAAAACCAGAGGCCATTCGGGTTAATTCTTCATTATTTATGGGTTGTATGGCGGGAATTGCCGCAAGCAATTTTTCTTTGTCCTCGGTAAGTTTAGCAATTTCATCTAAAGACTTAGATTGTATGACTAGCTGTTTTGTAATCTGATCTACTCTTCGTGAAGAGCTAATAATCATCTCAGAATTATCAAATCCTTCTAGATTTTCATACCTATTAATTCCTCCAAAACCTGCTGTTCTTACTTCGTCCGGAATAGGGTTTGCGTCTAATAAAACACGATAGATCTCATTATCACGATCCTGCAAATTTTCTAAAACCTCTGCCGCTACATCCATTTTAGATTCTAATAAAGAGTATTGCAATAATAAATTTTCATTTTCTCGTTCGAGTCTGCGTTCTTTAGGAGTGTCTAAGGCAAAATTAAAAACAGCTACAGTAAAGAGCAGAGCCAGTAGAACAGCAGACGCTGTTAACAACAATATTTTACCAATAGTACGACCCTTTTTGTGCTCTACTTTTTTGTAGGAAAGTGTCTCACTATCGTAGTAATATTTTACTTTAGACATAAGTTAAAATGCGTATTTTTGTGCTTTAGCGAAAGCGTAAATCTATACGGCTAACGCTCAAAGATAAAAATAATTTTACGATCATTTCTTTTTATGCAATCACAAGATATTCGTTCTAAATTTCTGAAGTTCTTTGAATCCAAAAAACATAGTATTGTGCCTTCTGCACCTATGGTGCTGAAGAATGATCCAACACTTATGTTTACTAATGCAGGTATGGTGCCGTTTAAAGAGTATTTTCTAGGTAATGCTACTCCTAAAAATACGAGACTTTCGGATACCCAAAAATGCCTACGCGTTTCAGGTAAACATAACGACCTTGAGGAAGTAGGCAAAGACACCTATCATCACACAATGTTTGAGATGTTAGGTAATTGGTCGTTTGGTGATTATTTTAAAGATGAGGCTATTTCTTGGGCCTGGGAGTTTCTAACAGAAGAAATGAAGATTGATAAAAACAGTCTTTATGTAACTGTTTTTGAAGGCGATAAAGGAGATGGCTTAGAACGCGACCAGGAAGCCTATGATTTTTGGAAAAGACATATTTCTGAAGATAGAATCCTAAACGGCAATAAAAAGGATAATTTCTGGGAAATGGGAGCGCAAGGTCCTTGTGGTCCATGTTCTGAAATACATGTAGATATACGGTCAGAAAAGGATAAACAAACTATTGACGGTAAATCCTTAGTAAATAGGGATCACCCTCAGGTTGTAGAAATCTGGAATCTAGTCTTTATGCAGTATAATCGTCTTGCGGATGGTTCTCTTGAAAAATTACCACAACAGCATGTAGATACGGGAATGGGCTTTGAGCGACTATGTATGGTTATGCAAGGGGTACAATCTAATTATGATACAGATGTATTCACGCCATTAATGCGCGAGATAGAAACCATAGCTTCTTGTAAATGTGGTAAAAAAGAGGAAACCGATATTGCTGTGCGAGTAATTGCAGATCACGTACGTGCCGTTTCTTTTTCTATTGCAGATGGGCAATTGCCTTCTAATACTGGAGCTGGATATGTGATACGTCGTATTTTGCGTCGCGCTATTAGGTATGGATTTACTTTTTTAGATACAAAGGAGCCTTTTATATATAAGCTAGTGGCGACACTTGTTAATCAAATGGGAGATGCCTTTCCCGAATTAGTACGAGAAAAAAATCTTATTACAAATGTCATCAAGGAAGAAGAGGCCTCTTTTTTAAGAACTTTAGATAAAGGACTCATCCTTTTGGACAATGTTATTGCTAATACTCAAGGTGATACCGTTTCTGGAGATAAAGCTTTTGAGTTATTTGATACCTATGGATTTCCTATAGACTTAACGGCACTTATTTTAAGTGAGAAAAACCTTAAGTTAGACGAAAGTGGTTTTGAAGCTGCTCTTAAGTTACAGAAGGATCGCTCTCGAGCAGCCACCCAAGTACAAACAGATGACTGGATTGTTCTTCAGGAAGATGCCGAACAAGAATTCGTAGGGTATAATACTCTTGAGACTACTGTAAAAATCACTCGATATCGTAAGACTTCTAGCAAGAAGGAAGGCGAGCTCTACCAGTTAGTATTTAACCTCACTCCATTTTATCCGCAAGGTGGAGGACAAGTAGGTGATAAGGGCTATCTGGAAGTACCTAATGGAGAAGTAGTTTATATTATAGATACTAAGAAGGAAAACAATCTAATAATTCATCTAGCAAAAAATTTACCGCGTTCTACGGCTGGTACTTTTAAAGCGGTAGTAGACGCAAGGCAACGGTCACGAACGTCTTCTAATCATACAGCAACACACTTGTTGCACCAGGGTTTGCGTAAGGTTTTGGGAACTCATGTCGAGCAAAAAGGAAGTATGGTGCATAGTCGTAATCTCCGCTTTGATTTTTCGCATTTCTCTAAGTTAACTCAAGAGGAACTGCAGGAAGTAGAAGATTTTGTAAATGCCCGTATACGCGAAAATCTACCGCTCGAAGAACAAAGAGGGATTGTCTATGATCAAGCTATAAAGGAAGGAGCTATAGCTCTTTTTGGGGAGAAATATGGTGATGCTGTACGCACTATACGCTTCGGTAAATCAATGGAGTTGTGTGGCGGAACTCACGTGACTCAAACTGCAGATATCTGGCATTTTAAAATAACTTCAGAAGGAGCTGTCGCTGCTGGAATTCGTCGTATCGAAGCAATCACTAATGATGCAGCTAAAGATTATTTTACATCAGAAACTCAGAATTATAATGAGGTAAAATCTTTATTAAAGGGTAATCAAGATCCTGTAAAGGCGATAAGTAGTCTGCTAGAAGAAAATACAGCTTTAAGAAAGCAGCTAGAAGCTCTGGTTAAAGAAAAAGCACTTAATTTAAGTGGTGATCTTGAGAAAGAATTTCAAAGTATTAATGGAGTTCAATTCTTAGCTAAAAGGGTAGACTTAGATGCTGGCTCTATTAAAGATCTTGCTTTTAAACTAGGTCAGAATAAGGATGATGTGTTTATCCTTTTCGGAACTGAACAGAACGGAAAAGCGCTATTAAGTTGTTATATCTCAAAAGAACTTGTTGCTTCAAAAAATCTTAATGCGGGAACTGTGGTAAGAGAACTGGGAAAACACATTCAAGGAGGAGGAGGAGGACAACCGTTTTTTGCTACAGCAGGAGGTAAAAATCCAGATGGAATACCAGCTGCTTTGGAAGCGGCAAAGCAATATCTGTAGTTTATGAAATTGCAAACTCAATTACAGTTACAAGCTTCTAAAACCCAATTTGGGTACGAAGATAAACTACTGCTTTTGGGTTCTTGTTTTTCAGAAAATATGGGTAATAAGCTTGAGTATTACAAATTCCAGTCCATTACAAATCCTTTTGGAATTATTTTTAATCCATTAGCTTTAGAAAGATTGGTAGAGGATGCCGTTACAAACAAGACATATACAGAAGTAGATGTTTTTGAACACGAGGGTATCTGGAAATCTTATGTGGCTCATAGCAATCTTAATGCTAGTAGTAGGCTACAAGCGGTTATAAATCTCCAAGAAGCACAACAGCAATTGAGAAATCAATTGCAAGAGGCTTCCCATCTTTTTATTACGTTGGGAACGGCATGGATTTACAGGCATATTAGAACACAGGAAGTTGTAGCAAACTGCCATAAAGTACATCAACAAGAATTTAATAAGGAGTTACTCTCAGTAGAACAAATAACAGATAGCCTCAGTAAAATAGTAACACATTGTACAAAAATAAACCCAAAACTATCTATCACTTTTACAGTCTCTCCTGTTAGACATCTTAAAGACGGTTTAGTAGAGAATTCGAGAAGTAAATCACATTTGATTACGGCAGTTCACGAGCTGGTTCACGAGTATAATTTTGATTACTTTCCTGCCTATGAACTGATGATGGATGAGCTGCGCGACTACCGTTTTTATGGAAGTGATATGCTGCATCCCTCAGAGCAGGCTATAGATTATATTTGGGAGAAGTTTCTGGAAGTTTACGCTTTCGCGAAAGCGCAAGAAACCATGAAAAAAGTGAGATCTATTATTAATAGATTGTCGCACAAACCATTTAATCCAGAAGGTGAAAAGCATAAAATATTTGTAAATAAATTGGAAAATGATATTGCTGATTTTGAATTAGTACATCCTTTTATTACGTTCTAAAAAGAAAGAGGTTTAATGCTTAACTTTACGTTTAAAATTATTGATATATGAAATCTTTTAAAATTTTATTCCTAGCGCTTATCGTTTTAACTTCTTGTGAGGTTGATAATTCTGAGGATATTGTCATTGCAGCCCCTGTTATCGATGAAAATAATGTGCTAAGGACGACTATAGTTCAGGGTTCTTTTGAATTTACAAGTATTGACTTAAATACTAGTGCTTCCTTGTCTGGTGATACCTTGAGTATGGTAGCTGGTGATGGAAACTCTTTTTTTAATTTTGAGATAAAGCAATTTGATGGTACAGGTTTCTATGAGATTACAGACCCATCATCTGATGAAGGTGTTGAGGCCACTTACACTATAAATGGTGTGCCACCCGAAGCTAATCGTATATGGAATGCTATAGTGAACGATACGGATCCAGATGAAATTATTATTACCGCAGTTACAGATACCTCTGTAGAAGGGACTTTTATTTTTTCGGCAGAAAATACGGAAGAGGGTAGTGTTATAGATTTCGTTTCGGGGGCTTTTACAATCGAACTTAACTAATCCGATTATATTTTTTCTGTAAAGAGAACCAAGGTCCTCCATTGAGGGCCTCTATGCCATGATTTTCCAATATAGAAACTGCTGAACCGCTACGATTACCACTAGCGCAACAGGTAATAACAGGTTTGTTCCATTTTTTTATGGTATCTGCTTTAGAAGCTATTGTTTGTAAGGGTATATTTTTAGACCCCGGAATCGCCCCGCTGGCATACTCCCCTTTTGAGCGCACATCTATGATAATGGCTCCGCGAGATACGAAATCATCTATCTTTTTCTTTTTATTACCAAAAAGGTTACCTAATAATCCCATATTATTATATTAGTTCAAGACCATTCTCAATAAGATGAGTTACAGAGGTCTTGGTAGTTTGTATTTGCTTTAGGTGCTCAAGAACGTCATTATTTTGCGTAAGCTCAAATATCTCTAACGCGCATAACCAGTCATCGGGATATTCATTTTTAAGTGTCTGAAATACTTCTAGCAACTCTGCCTCATCTACCTCATTACGTTCTCGTTGCAAACGTACGTGCTGATAAAGAGTGTTAAGTTGGTCTTCTTCTATAGAAAGAGTTGGCTTTACCGTGTTTGTTTCACTCACGTGATTCACTAAGTCAAAAGAAAGAAAATCTGCCGCGCCGGCAAATGCCGATACAATCTCAGAACCTATCACAAGGTCAAAGTCGCCATTTTCTGGACTATGTAAAATTTCGTTCTTATAGGAAACGGTGCAATCTGTAAATTGAATCAACATGAGTTGCCCGCCTAGATTACGCATACCAGTAACGTTCATTCCTCTTACGGTAATGCCACTTTCATATTCAAACGAGATGGGTTTGCCATCATAAAAATCATAAGCTTTTAGGTCGCGAGGTCCCATATTTTCAATGGAAAGATTAATGCCTTTGAGCTTGCCTAATGGCGAACTAAATCCATTCTGGTAACGCGTGGTACCGTGACCTATCAACTCTTTCTCGCGATAGGACAATGCTGTCTCACCTTCTGTAGCAAAGTATACCACTTCATTATCTTCATTCTGGATCATTTTTGTAAAAATGCCGCTTACTTGCAATCCGGTATTAAGCTCTAGAGTTCCTATTTGCTTCGAGCCTATGAGTTTTTTGAGTCCGCGCCAACCACCTTTACGAACTGCCATAGTACCTGCAAATTCTTCAAGAACTTGCATTAAGTAGGCAAAATCTGGTGTGACAAATAATTGTGGTTGCGGTTTCGTAATATCAAATTCTTGGTACGCCGCGTCTATAGAATACGGAAGCTTTCTTACTTCATCTGTCATACACCAAGTGCTCTCTCCTATAGAAGAGAGTAGTCCGGCGCCGTAAAGTTTGGGGTTCTCTGGCGTGCCTATCATTCCATACTCTACAGTCCACCAGTGTAAATTGCGTATAAGGGCAATTTCAGAAGGCTCAACCTTTTTATTTTGTAAGTCTTCTACACGTTTTTCTGCCTCGGTTATTTCTGATTGTGCAATACCATCTGCTTCTTTTAGAATAGAAAGTGTTCTCACGGCTTCATACATTTCCATATCGTGAGCGCTCGAAATAGCTTTTGCTCCTATCTCACCAAAACGTCTTAGATACTCTGCATAATCTGGACTAGCAATAATAGGAGCATGTCCCGCACCTTCATGTATGATGTCTGGTGCAGGCGTGTATTCAATATTTTCTAATTGACGTATATCACTAGCAATCACAAGTACTTTGTATGCCTGAAACTCCATGAAAGCATTGGGAGGAATAAAGCCGTCTACTGCCACAGCTGCCCATCCTATTTCTTTTAAAATTCGATTCATCCCGTACATCGATGGGATTGTATCTATCGAAATACCTGTTTGTTGCAGTCCAGAGAGGTAGCTCTCGTGAGCAACTCTACTTAAGTAATCTACATTTTTACGCATTACATAACGCCATACTGCCTGATTGATGGGAGTATACTGCTCATAATCTTGCGCTTTGATGTATTGTTTTAAATGTGGCGGCAACCGGTCTAGTAACGGGTTGCTCTCAACGTTTGTAATCATATGGTAAAATTAGGGGATTCGTCGGGCTTGTCCATAAGAAATTTCAAGATTTGTTCATTTGGTCTTATCTTGCATAGAATGAGTAAAACTGCGCTTACGCGAAAACAAGAAATCTGTATCACTGCCGCACGCCTTTTCAAACAGAAGGGGTATAGCGCAGTTACTATGCGTGATATAGCTGCAAAGGTTGGCATAAAAGCAGCAAGCCTTTACAATCATATTTCCTCCAAAGAAGAGATACTTAACGAAGTCATTCTTGTAATTGCCCATGAATTTACTTCTGGGATAGAAGAAATTAGATTTAGTAATCAGGATGTTTCGGTAAAACTGGAGGCCGTAGTATCGCAGCATGTGCATCTTACAATGACACATCCCTACGGAATGGCATCCTTAAATAACGATTGGATGCATTTAGGTAAGGGAACGCAAAGGTATCTCGACTTAAGAGATACCTATGAGATGCATTTTAGGGCTATATTGATTGAAGGTAAAAAGGCTGGAGGACTAAAAGATATAGATGAAGAAGTTATCTTATTTTTTATATTGGGATCTTTAAGAAATTTGTATCAATGGGTGCCTAAAAAAAACAACTTAGATAAAGATAAACTTATAACATCACTCTGTCAAACATTACTTAGAGGTATAGAAATTTAAGGGTTTTTGTTAATTAATTGGTTTTTAAACTAACAAGCGTTAGTTTTGTTTTGTGAGAAAAGAAAATATATGGCACAGTTTCACAGCATAAGAGTGAAAGACATTTACAAGGATACAAGCGACACGAGTGTTGTAAGCTTTGATATACCAGCTACTCTTGAGGAAGATTTTGCCTTTAGGCAAGGGCAACACCTTACCCTCAAGGTTATTTTAGATAATGAAGATATACGAAGATCATACAGTCTTTGTTCTAGTCCTTTGGATAAGGAATGGAAAGTAGCCGTAAAGCAAATCCCTGGCGGAAAGTTTTCGACCTATATTAACCAAGAGGTGAAGCAAGGAGATGTCCTCGAGGTGATGGTGCCTAGTGGACATTTCGGTGTAGAAACATCACCCGAAAAGGCTAAAAACTATGTCTTTTTTGCGGCAGGAAGTGGTATTACTCCTATGCTTTCTATGCTTAAAACCCATCTACAAGCCGAGCCTAATTCTAGCTGCAAGCTTTTCTATGTAAATAAGACAGCAAAATCAATTATCTTTAAGGAAGAACTAGAGCAATTACGCAATCAGTATTTTGGAAGATTCGAAATTTATTATTTCCTGACCAAAGAAAAGAGAGATATAGCCCTTTTTAATGGCCGTTTTGATGATGAAAAAATGAAGGTTTTAACACAAACCTTTATAGATATTCCTGATACTAATGAAGTGTTTTTATGTGGACCAGAAAGTATGGTGCATTATGTCAGCGAATATCTAGTGGCAAAAGGGCTGTCTAAAGAACTGGTTCATTTTGAGCTTTTTGTAACTGGACTTACAGAAGAAGACAAGGCGAGAGCAGAAAGACTCTCGCAACAAAAGGTAGATGGTGTTGAGGTTGTAATTGTAGACGGAGGAAAAGAATTTCTCTTTACAATGACAAAGGAATATGACAATATACTTGATGCGGCTTTAGGGGCTGGTGCAGATTTGCCTTTTGCTTGTAAAGGCGGTGTTTGCTCTACCTGCAAATGTAAGGTAGAAAAGGGCAGTGTTGAGATGAAAATTAATTATGCTTTGGACGAAAAAGAGGTAGCTCAGGACTTAGTACTTAGTTGTCAAGCTGTCCCTACATCAGATAAAGTGACTGTAAATTTTGATGTTTAAGCTAAAGTTAGTTTAAACAGAAATATATTCTCTACCTCTGGGAGAGATGCCCAAAGGGTAGAGAGGGTTTTGGCGATTCAAATACCTTCCGTGAAGACGGAAGACTAAATAAAGCAAAGGAATATTGTAAATAAATGGATGAGATTTCCGCCTTCGCGGAAATATAAATGAAAAGATTATGAGTGATAAAGAAGTAAAAAATCTAGAAGAAATTTTTGAAGCGCGCATTGCTCGTGATGAAAAAATTGAGCCTAAAGATTGGATGCCGGAAAAATATCGTAAGACGCACATCCGTCAGATCAGTCAGCATGCGCATTCCGAAATCGTAGGAATGTTACCAGAAGGAAACTGGATTACTAGAGCGCCTTCTTTGCGTCGTAAAGTAGCTCTGCTGGCCAAAGTACAGGATGAAGCAGGTCACGGTTTATATCTATACTCTGCTTGTGAAACTCTAGGGATCTCCAGAGAAGAATTATACGAACAATTACATACAGGTAAGGCAAAATACTCTTCTATTTTTAATTATCCTACGGTAACCTGGGCAGATATGGGAGCGATTGGATGGCTGGTAGATGGAGCTGCAATTATTAATCAAGTACCATTATGTAATACCTCATATGGACCTTATGCTCGAGCGATGATACGTGTGTGTAAAGAAGAGAGTTTTCACCAGCGTCAGGGATTTGAGATTATGCTCAAGTTAGCGAACGGAACTCCAGAACAAAAGGATATGGCACAAGACGCTTTAAATAGATGGTGGTGGCCTTCCCTTATGATGTTAGGACCTACAGATGCAGAGTCTGTGCATACAGCGCAGTCTATGAAATGGAAGCTCAAGAGAAAAACAAATGACGACCTGCGTCAGCAATTTATAGATCAAACGGTACCTCAAGCAGATCTACTAGGTCTTACTGTTCCAGATCCGGACCTCAAGTTTAATGAAGAAACCGGTCATTACGATTTTGGCGAAATAGACTGGGATGAGTTCTGGCAAGTTGTAAAAGGACACGGGCCTTCTAATAAAAAGCGTATGAAAGATCGAGTAGGAGCTTGGGAACGCGGTACTTGGGTGCGTGATGCAGCAATGGCATATGCAGAGAAAGAAGAAAAAAGAGGAAAAGCCAAATCGGCGTAGAATAGAGTTTTTTTCTCTCCCTATGGGAGAGATGCCCGAAGGGCAGAGAGGGATTTTAGAAACAAATCCTATTTAACATTAAAAAGATACCCGCCTTCGCGGGCATACATTATGAGTAAGAAAAACTGGCCCCTTTGGGAAATATTCGTAAGAAGCAAAAACGGATTAGAGCATAGACATTTTGGAAGTCTGCATGCAGCAGATGCCGAGATGGCCCTAGCCAATGCCCGCGATGTGTATACCAGACGCAGTGAAGGTGTGAGTATTTGGGTAGTGGAGAGTAATCACATTACGGCGAGCAATCCAGAAAATAACGGAGAACTTTTTGAGCCCGCAGCAGACAAAGTATATCGTCATCCTACTTTCTACGATTTACCAGACGAGGTAAAGCACATGTAAATCCCTTACCTCAATACGCTCCCCAAGGGAGATGAAGTAAAACTTTTAATTATGACAAAGTCTAAAACAAAAGATATAGATTCACTCCCTTTGGGAGAGATGTCCGAAGGACAGAGAGGGAATCTATACAACTATATCATAGGCATCGCAGATAACTCTCTTATTCTAGGGCAACGTCTGGGTGAGCTTTGTGGTCACGGACCAAGTTTGGAAACCGACATTGCAGGAACTAATATTTCGCTAGATCTTTTTGGACAAGTACGAAGCTATTTTCAATATGCTGCGCACGTTTCTGAAGATGAACATGCGACGGAAGATACCTTGGCTTTTTTAAGACTCGAAAGAGAATACAAGAATGTATTGCTTGTAGAACAACCCAATACAGATTTTGGTTATATAATAACGCGTCAATTCCTATTTGATGCGTATCACTTATTGTTTTTAAAACAATTAGAAAATAGTAAGGATGAAACCTTGGCTGCGATTGCAAAAAAGTCAATTAAAGAAGTAAGCTATCACTGGCGTTTTTCTTCGGATTGGATTAGAAGACTAGGCGACGGCACACAAGAAAGTCACGAGCGCGTGCAGGAAGCTGTAAATGATTTATGGATGTATACAGACGAGTTGTTTCATCAGACAGATGCAGATAAGGCTATGATTGCAGAAGGAATAGGAGTAGATACTTCGCTTCTCAAAGAAACCTATTACAATATGATTTCTGAGATTTTAGAAGAGGCAACTATAG
>CAZXMY010000042.1:0-12178 GCA_964641325.1 uncultured Flavobacteriaceae bacterium
CATTCGAAGTAAACTATTCTTTTCAATAGACTTTATCCAATCCTTAAAAAGAAAACTAATCTCCGAATTAATGTTTATAAATGGACTTGAATCTGAATGATGTGAGTAATCAGTAATTCGAATATTAATATCCGTTAGTATTTCAGATAACAGATGTTGAAAAAAGAATTGAGGTGGGTTTTCATCATAATACGAATAGTTCGAAAACTTGTATTCGCTTCCCTTTGGAATCTGCAAACGGTATCCGTGCTTTCGTTTTCCTCCTTCAATTGAAAAATTCAATATAATGTCTAAATCAAATTCACTTAGAAAAGTCCGTAATAATGAGGGTGTTTGGTTTGCACTATTGTACTCTGAGAAATAAATAATGAATTCTTCAATAACATTAATTAAAGTTTCAAAATTAACCTCTTCTTCTAAATAGCCCGCATCTAGTAATCTCTGATATAAATACTCAGTAATTGTGGTTTCAGAATTTATTATTTTAAAACCAGATTTTCTTACTAATTCAGTCAACTCATCAGTTGTCGGTCCTTGCCAATCAATAGCTGCACCTGCGGCAAAAAGAAAAATAGATCTTTGTTTATTCAATTATAGTTTGATATCTAAAAATTTGTTACCTACGATACTGCTTTGTGTCTTCAAAGATGTGATCCAAAATAGCTTCATCTTGAGGTGACAACGTCAAGTCTCGACGCGCCATTGCAATTCGTGCTGTCTCATAGGCTTTTTTAGGCAGATGTGTTACAAAACCACTCGCGCCGCCCCATTGAAAGGACGGGATGAAATTTCGCGGGAAACCGCTCCCAAAAATATTAGTCGCTACGCCTACGACAGTGCCCGTATTAAACATCGTATTAATACCGCACTTACTGTGATCACCCATCATCAAACCACAGAATTGAAGTCCTGTATTTGCAAATCTACCCGATTCATAATCCCATAACTTAACGGCTGCATAGTTGTTTTTAAGATTGGAATTGTTAGTATCTGCTCCCAGATTACACCATTCTCCCAGAACACTGTTGCCCAGAAAGCCGTCGTGACCTTTACTGGAATACCCAAAGAAAACACTATTATTTACTTCTCCTCCTATTTTACAATAGGGTCCTGTAGATGTAGGTCCGTAAATTTTTGCGCCCATTTTGACTTGGCTGTGTTCCCCTAATCCAAAAGGACCTCTAATAATAGATCCTTCCATAACCTCACTATGCTTTCCTAAATAGATAGGGCCGTTTGTAGCATTAAGCACCCCTATTTCTATTTTAGCACCTTCTTCTAAGAAAATCTGATCTTTGTTGACACAATGTACGGTATCAGGTATAGGCTGTGAGGTTCTACCTGATGTGAGGAGTGCAAAATCTTCTTGAATAGCTCTACCGTTTTTCGAAAAAATATCCCAGGTATGTTCTATTCTAAAAATATCTTCAAAACTATATTCGATACAATCATAAGTATCAAAATCTACTTCTTCATCCTCTTTTGTATAAAACGCAATCACCTCATCTCCATCAAAAATAGCTTGTCCTTCGGTCATCCCTTTGACCATTGTTACAAGATTGCTTGTGGGTAAATAAGAGGCATTAATCATGACATTCTCCTCAAACTCAACCATAGGATGCTTATCACTAAGATACTCTTCTGTTACTGTAGACGTTGTTGAACCTAGATGCTGTTCCCATTTCTCACGTATCGTAAGAATACCTACTCGTATATCTGCAACAGGTCTCGTATACGTAAAAGGCAATAATTGATTACGGACCGTGCCGTCAAAGAGGATATAATTCATAATAACTGACTTGAATTACGAAAGTAGAAATTAGAAATTAGAAAAACGAAAATTAGCGGTGAGATGTTGGATGTTGGGAAGTGGGAAGTGGGAAGTGGGAAGTGGGAAGTGGGAAGTTAATAACTAAAAATTAGGTAATCGAATGTTGCGACTTTAGGGAGCAAAGTATCGAGATTACCAAAAAATAATGGAATGAAAGATTAGGACAATTTAAAATTCTAAATTCATCTTTCGATATTCGATATTCCAAAAGTTTTAACCTTTAACCTTAACCGTCCATTCAAAATTAAATTCGGAAACCTGTATTCCTTCGGTATTTGTTCCAATGGCTTTCATCCAGCAAGTTTGTCCTTCACCGGTTTCTATAGTCTTGTCTATAGCTTGTTTGATTTTATCCCCATCGTTACACACAAAAGTTATTCTACCTGTTGCCTTCTTAGTAAAGGTCGCATTATTGCTCGCCACAAGCATGGAGATTTTCTTTTCTGAATTCTGGATATAACTAATCACTAAGGTACCTGTAGCAAACTCTGCAGCCATTCCTTGTACAGCCCAAAACATACTTTTAAAAGGATTCTGATTAATCCATTTGTGTTTTACGGTAACTGTCGCACTATACGCATCAATTTTCTTGAGTCGCACTCCAGCCAACCAAGCACTAGGCAACTTAAGGATCGTAAACATATTGTATTTACTGGGTTTCTCGAATTTCATAGGCTACAATTTAACACAAAAATAAGGATAATTAATGGGCCCAAGAGTCAATTAAATATCTTAAAATTATGTTAATATTCAGTACTATGTGTAACAAAGTACCTTTTTTAAGACATATATTTGCATAAGAAAATAGTAAGTAATGGAAAGCACCATAACCACCCATCAGAAAAATTTAGGCACTTTTATTCATTTGTCCACTTTTACAAAATGGTTTTTCCCTTTTGGTAATTTTATTGCTCCCCTTATTTTGTGGAGCGCCCAGAAGAACAAATCTCATTTTATAGAAAAGAATGGCCGTGAAGCTATTAATTTTCAGCTCAGTACACTGTTGTATACGATTGCACTTGCAATTATTAGCATACCGTTTTTTATGTGGCAAGCTATAAAACTAGACGGTTCAGATGCCGCCATACATTTTAATAATCATATACATACCCAAGGAGATATGGCCAGTTTAGGTCCTATTTTGATTATCGCCATTATCGTAGGTACTCTAGCCTTAGGGATTGCATTTTTTGAAATAATAAATGTGGTAAATGCAGCTATTAAAGCTTCAAAAGGCGAATGGTATTCGTATCCCTTAACTATTAATTTTATAAAATCTACGATACAAGAAAAAGAAGATACAGATCGTCCTATAGAGGAGATATTGAATCCAGAATAAATAATAATAATTAGGAGTATGCTTTCGCGAACCTGTCTGACGGCAGGCAGGAGCGTAAAAATCAACATCATAAAAGGTACTCCACCAATCAAAAAATGAACAGTTTAATGCACATTAAAATGAAAATCTATGAAGGTTGAAAACACCAAAGCACAGATGCGTAAAGGCGTGCTAGAGTATTGCATCTTATCTGTCTTAAAAGACGATGATGCCTACGTAGCTGAAATCCTTGACACACTCAAGGACGCCAAATTGCTCGTGGTAGAAGGAACTATATATCCCCTACTCACACGACTTAAAAACGCAGGCTTGCTCAACTACCGCTGGGAAGAATCTACCAGTGGACCGCCACGTAAGTACTACGGTCTTACGGAAACCGGACAATTATTTTTAAATGAACTCACATCCACTTGGGACGAATTACAAACCGCAGTAACGGTCGTAACGTCTTCTAAAAAATCAAAAAAATGAACAAGACAGTTAATATAAATTTAGCAGGTATATTCTTTCATATAGATGAGGATGCCTACGGTAAATTGCAACGCTATCTATCTGCCATCAAGCGTTCATTTGAAGGAGTGGCAGGAGAAGATGAGATCATTGCAGATATTGAGGCCCGCATCGCAGAACTTTTCTCTAATAAGATTAAGGACGATCGTCAAGTTATTGGAATGACAGAGCTTGATGAAGTCATTACGGTAATGGGGCAGCCAGAAGACTATATGGTAGATGACGATATTTTTGAAGATGGTCCTGTAAACGGTAAAAAATCCAAAAAAAGATCACCACGGTCTGGTGACGGGAAAAAACTCTATCGCGATACAGATAATGCCTATATAGGTGGTGTATCTAGTGGTTTAGGCCATTATTTTGCAATAGATGCCTTATGGATACGCCTTGCACTAGTGCTTATCGTAATTGCAGGTGTAGGATTTCCAATATTCTTATACATCCTTTTATGGATATTAATACCTGAAGCAGAGAGCACTGCAGATAAACTCTCTATGACGGGAAAGGCAGTTAACATTGACAATATCCAAGAAAAAGTAAAAGAAGGATTTGAAAATGTGGCAGATGCAGTTAAGAATGTAGACTATGATAAATATGGTAACAAGATTAAAAAAGGCACTCAAGGATTTTTTGGGGGTTTAGGAAGTATTATCATGTTTTTCTTAAAGGTTTTGGCTAAAATCTTAGGCGTGATTTTTATTATTACAGGCGCCTCTGTAGTCATAGGACTTTTTGTAGGTTTATTTACAGCAGGTACTTTTGACATTGTATACGCTGGAGGATTGGAGCAATTTGACAATGTTTCCTTCCCTACTAGCGCACCGGTATGGTTAACTTCGATAGTTACATTCTTTGCAATAGGAATCCCGTTTTTCTTCCTATTCTATCTAGGGCTAAAAATACTTACGTCTAACCTTAAATCTATGCCTATAGCTGGTAAGCTTAGCCTTGTAGGAGTATGGTTAATCTCAGTAATTGTACTGGGCGTAATTGGAGTAAGAGAAATGACGGAGCATTCCTTTAGTGGTAAGGTAAGCACAGAAGAACGTTTGGATATCACTGCAGGAGACACCCTTAAACTTACGATGCGTGCTAATGAACAATATGATCTTCCTTTAAGGCGCTCAACAAGTACCGTATCAAGCGAAAACAATGTTGGAGAGCGTAACTATGTAAGCCGCAATGTGAGACTTATCGTGAGAGAAACTCAAGAAGATACAGCTTACTTTAGAATAATTCGTGAGGCCAATGGTAGTAGCTATACAAACGCCAAGGAAGAGGCAGGTTATATTGATTATAACTACAAACTGGACTCAGGTAGGTTAGCCTTAGATGGGCACTTCACCTCAACCCGAAAAAACCGATATAATGACCAAGAAGTAGAGGTTATTCTCTACTTACCAGAAGGCGCTTATCTCTATGCAGATAAAAACACCTATAGTTACCATCGCAACGATAGCAGATATAGGGATTTACTGGACAATGGTACTGAAGAACACTATTTACTGCTTCAAAACGGTGATCTAGAATGTACCGACTGTCCAGAAAAATTGCGTCAAACTAGCTCTTCTAAGCGTAATACCGAAGACCAATGGGAGTACAATTCGTATAAAGAAGATGCGCAAACTCCAAGGAAAAGTGATACACCTTCTGGTTTAAATCTTATTATCTCACAAGATATCGTGAGCTTACGCATTGGATCATATACTACACAAAAAGAGCTACAAGCCATTAAGGAACAGCTCAAAGAACAAAAGAATATTGATATCGATTTTTCAGACTCAGAGTTCACATCTCGAGGGCGCATCAAAAAGCTCTCTCTAAAAGTAGATTGTAACGATGGCTTTAATGGTAAACTAGTGAATTGGTCAAAAGGACTCGATAGGGATGACGTAGGATTTATGCGCGATTATAGAGATGATGCACCTAAACCATTTCGTATTGGTAAGCTTAATTAAACAACTCAGAATCAAAAAATAACAGTTGAGGAAATTTTGCTTTCGCGAAAGCGTAAAAACATTCAATTTTACACCATCAATCAATACAAACAATCAAAAATCAATCAACCATGACAACACTAATTAAATTTATTATCGCATTACTGGCAGCCTTACTCGTGACTTCTTGTTCTTATAACTTTTCCTTTGGGCAGATACAAGGAAATGGTAATGTACAAACCGAAGACTTTAATATATCAGAAGATTTTGATCATGTTTCCGCAGGGAACGGTTGGGACGTGATACTCGAAAAAGGAGATCGTTATTCCGTAATCGTAGAAGCAGATGAAAACCTTATTGAAGCGGCAGATATCTATGTAAAAAACGGCACCCTAAAAGTATATTGTGAAGACAACATAGGCAGAGCTTCTTCTAAGAAAGTGTACGTAACTTATGTAGATAATTTAGAGGGTATAGGCGCTAGTAGCGGAGCATATATTACCTCAAAGCAAGTATTAGAAGGTGAACAATTGGACTTAGATGTTTCTAGTGGCGGGACTATTAAAACAACTGCCGTTGTCAACACCATTGACACAGATGTAAGTAGCGGCGGAACAATAAATATAGCCGGAACCACAACCTCTCTTGAGGCAGATGCATCCAGTGGCGGTACCATAAAGGCTCAAGAACTCAAAGCAAAATATGCAGATGCCCAGGCATCAAGTGGCGGGGCTATAGATATACAGGTTACAGACAAACTAAAAGCACGCGCTTCTAGCGGTGGCGATATAGACTACTGGGGAAACCCGAAGGAGGTAGACAAACCTCAAAAAAGTGTCTCTGGCGGAAGCGTAGACGCAAAGGAATAATCAACCATAGTTCGTGCAATCACTGCTCTTGATTTGCACAAAAAAAGCCCGCGGATTATTATTCGCGGGCTTTTCAATTTTTATTTAGTAGGGGTTATGCCTCTACAACACTCTCTTTTGCCGCGAGATAACGCTCTGCATCTAGCGCTGCCATACAACCCGTACCTGCAGCCGTAACGGCTTGACGATATACGTGGTCTGCAGCATCACCAGATACAAATACACCGGGCACATTAGTATGTGAAGTTCCTGGTTTATTAATAATATAACCTGTTTGATCAAGTTCTAGATAATCTTTAAAGATATCTGTATTAGGCTTATGCCCTATGGCAACAAAAAATCCTGTTGCCGGAATATCATGCTTCTCATCAGTTTGATTATTACGAACACGTACTCCAGTGACTACCTGCCCATCACCTAACACTTCTTCTGTTTCGGTGTTAAATAAGATATCAATATTCTCAGTGTTTTGAACGCGAGCCGCCATAATCTTAGACGCTCTAAACTCATCACGACGTACTAGCATTGTTACTTTTGTACATAGTTTAGATAAATAGTGTGCTTCTTCACAAGCACTATCACCAGCTCCTACAATTACCGTTTCTTGTCCTCTATAAAAGAAACCATCACAAACGGCACAGGCAGATACGCCACCACCTAGATTAAGATATTTTTGTTCTGATTCTAGGCCTAAATATTTTGCACTAGCACCTGTAGATATAATAATAGTATCTGCGTGTATTTCTGTCTCTCCATTTACCCACGCTTTATGTACCTCTCCAGAGAAATCCACCTTCGTAATCCAGCCATCACGCACATCTGTATCAAAACGCTTAGCTTGGTTCATGAGTTCTATCATCATCGCTGGTCCTGTTATACCTTCAGGGTATCCAGGGAAGTTTTCCACCTCATTAGTAGTAGTAAGCTGACCGCCAGGTTGCATTCCTTGATATAAAACGGGTGCCATATTTGCCCTCGCCGCATAAATTGCTGCAGTATACCCCGCTGGTCCTGATCCTATAATTAGGCATTTTACGTGTTCTATTTCCATGTTTGTTTGTTTTACTTTGGCGCCTGCCTGCAAGTATAGGCAGGAAAGCGTTATCAGAATATTTTCTATATCAATTTACAAAAGTAGTTTTTTAAGACGCTTCCTTACAAAGAACTTATTAAGAAAAATTAGGATTTTATCATCTAAAACTATGAACTCTCATCATATAAACTCTAAAAATTAATGCGTAATTTTCGGTTAAAATAATTTAATTATGAAATCTAACTTGCTATTCTTTCTGAGCTTCCTCTTATTGGGAACTGCCTGTGCACAGGAAACAAGAGAAAATGATGTGCCCATAACGTCTAATACAGACTATACCTATGAGCTAATTGTGCCCGAACTCACAAATCCTTGGGGAATGGATTTTTTGCCAGATGGCAGTATACTCATTACAGAGAAGAGCGGTGAACTAATCCACGCTAAGAACAGTATAAAAACTATGATTAGTGGTGTTCCCAAGGTAGTTTCTCGTGGTCAAGGGGGCTTACTAGATGTGCGCATTGACCCTAATTTTGAAAATAATTCTCATATATACCTTACTTATTCTTCTCCAGAAGGTGAAGAAGAAGGAGCATATACCGCTCTTATGAAAGCAACTTTAAAGGAAGGAACTCTCGTAGATCAAAAAGTCCTCTACAAAGGAGGTCCCAATACTAGGAAAGGACATCATTTTGGATCTCGTATAGTTTTTGATGCTCAAGGTCATGTTTATTTTTCTATAGGTGATCGTGGCGCTAGAGATGAAAATCCGCAGGACATCACTAGAGATGGTGGGAAGATTTATCGTCTTAACCTTGACGGAAGCATTCCGAAAGACAATCCATTTGTAGGAAAAGAAGGTGCTCGTGAGGCAATTTTTTCATACGGACATCGTAACCCTCAAGGAATGGCTATTCATCCTAAAACAGGTGAAGTATGGCTTCATGAACATGGACCTCGTGGTGGCGATGAGATTAATATCTCTAGGTCAGGACAAAATTTTGGATGGCCCGTAATCTCCTATGGAATTAATTATAGTGGCACAACTTTTACAGAAATAACGCGTAAAGAAGGTATGGAACAACCTGTGTACTATTGGGTGCCTTCTATCGCGCCTTCTGGAATGGCTTTTGTAGATGGAAGTAAAGACAGGCATCTTGAGGGTAATATCTTGGCGGGCTCACTAAAATTTCAATATCTCGAACACCTTATTCTTAAAAAGGATAAAGTTGTAAAGCGAGAGAAATTACTTGAAGATGTAGGTCGTGTGCGTAATGTGGTAATGGGACCTAAAGGTGATATTTATGTTGGAGTTGAGGGAAAAGGAATTTTAAAATTGGCAAAGAAATGATAAAATATATTAGTCTCGTTTTTACGGCAGTTATTTTAGTATTTGCTTTCGCGAAAGCGAACCAAAACCCATACACCTCTCAAGACCCACTGGAAGAAAGTATAAAACGAGGTGCCGTAGTATACTCAGAATACTGCATACAATGTCATCTAGGACAGGGAGAAGGCGTACCGGGTACTTTTCCGCCACTAGCAAAATCAGACTGGCTCCTTCCTGAAAAGCGAGAAGCAGCTATAGGAGTAATAAAATATGGTCAATCTGGCGCCATACAGGTAAATGGCGTAACCTACAACAGCGCCATGGCAGCGCTTGGTCTTTATGACGATGAAGTCGCAGATGTTATGAATTATATCTTAAACAACTGGGGAAATTCTAGTGATAAAATGGTGACAGAAGAAGAGGTGAAAAAGATAGAGAAAAAGTAGTCTTTTTCTAATTTCGTTCATAACGCTCTATGAATTCTTGAGCTTCCTTTAAATCGTTTTTATTGACAATACCCTTATTTCTGTTAAGCCATAAATACTGTGTATAGGCAAGGGACTCTTTCTGATTAGCGGCATATGCTTTAGCCAGCATAAAACGCGCCTTCGCCTCCGTACCCCAATCTATATCTGCAACGGTAGCAAAGGCTTTTTCTAAGGTAGTGGTAATCTCAGTAGACATGTCTTCTCGATTAAGTAATTGCGCTTTGCTATAATACCCATCCATAACATAGGGAGTAAGAGCAATAGCTTTATCGATATGCGCTAGAGACAATTCTAAATTTTTAGAAGATTTATATTCCTCAAATCCAGCCTTAATAGAAGTTAAGGCTTCAAAATATTCTTGAGGCCATTCTCGTACCAAAGGCGACGGTTTAAAAACCAATATTTTGGGTTGACCATTGTCGCTTTCCGCATTATATACATTAGCATCTAGTAGTTCCACTTTATCTTTTCCTTCAAGCCATCCGCTTATGGGTTTCATCCAATTGGTATGTTTTGTGACCTCTGGTAGCAAATAATGATTAGGTATATAGATTTTAGAACGAAACAACTCCAGATCTGCATCCCTTGGATGACCAATTATGTACTGCACATCTGCAAGTTCTTCTACTTCGCTAGCCGTTGGAACGTCATTATCACCTAAATGAGCAATCTTAATTCCATCTATTTCTACCACCCATATGGTATTGTAATTCTGATTCCCAGACTTTCCTATTTGCTCGGCAAAACTATGTTTACTGGCTATACCATAGAAACTAATATCATCTAGTTGATAGGTACCCGAATCTCTATAAATAGGTGTATTATCACTAAAATAGTGACTGCCATCGTGATCATAATGCGGATGTGTTATTAAAACAGCATCTGCCATTATATTCTCGGGAAATGTAAATCCCATCTGTCTATAGCTATGATACGGATCGATAAGTACTCGCGTACCCTGAGAAGACTCTAAGACGAAAGCAGCGTGGGCAATGTATTCTATTTTTGGATTCTGACTGCAAAGTTGTGTAATGGATAATAATAATACAATAATAAAGAGGGCACTATTTTTCATGGCGTGTTTGTATTGTCTAATGAGTCGTAACTAATATACAAAGCTTAATTGAGTATAATGATGACATTTCAAAAAACAAACGATGTCTCTTTATAGCATTAAACCTTTTTTGATATGAATCCTTTTAAATTTTTCTTAGTACTCCTATTGTGTGCATCATTTATAAACTGCGGTGACGATGACAGTAATGCGTCTGAAGAAGAGCAGATGCAAATCGACCCGCCTGATAATCCGTCATCTGACAGTCAACTCATAGACTTCTCGGTGACTCAATTGGACAACCCAAGTTTATCAATAGATGCAGACGTACAGCGTTCTGGTAATAACTTTACCGTATTTTTCCCTTTTGAAACAGATCTTTCAAATCTCGTAGCTAGCTTTAGCACTTCAACAGGTGCGAGTCTAATTATTGATGGACAAACTGCAGTAAGTGGCACCACCGCTGTAGACTTTTCAAACACTATAACAGCTCAGGTCCAAGCAGAAGATGGCTCGACAACTAATTTTATTTTCCAATCCGAATCAAATTTTGAATCCTTAGACAGTACGATGCAACAAATAATGGCTGCACACAATTTACCTAGTGTACAACTAGCCATTACCCAAGGAGAGCGACTGGTATATCAAGCGCAATATGGATTTGCAGATGAAGCAGGCACAATACCTGTTACAAATGATAATGTATATAGAATAGCTAGTAATTCTAAGGTAATTACAGACATAGCCATAATGAAAATGATGGATGATGGCTTATTAGAATTGAATGATACTGTTTTTGGGGTGAATGGTATTTTAGAAACAGATTTTGGGACAGCTCCATACATGACCAATTATGAAAACATACAGGTAAGTCATCTAATGGACCACTTATCGGGCTTTACAAATAACCCTAATGACCCATTTTTTGTTAACCCCAGTCAATCCCTTAATGACCCCATTGATGAGTTCATAGATACAAGACCACTTGGTTCTGTGCCAGGAACTACCTTTTTATATACCAATATGAATTATTGCATTCTTGGCCGTATTATAGAAAAAATTTCAGGAATAGCTTACGAGGATTATGTGAAACAGGAGATTTTAGGTCCACTTGGAATAACTGAAATGAATTTAGGCGCAAGCTCGATTGATGATCAGCTTCCCAATGAAGTTGAATATGTAGGCCAAGAAGGGTTTAATCCTTACGATATAAATATGGAACGCCTAGATGCTTTAGGTGGATGGACCGCAAGTGCTACTGACCTTGCCAAATTTATGGTAGGAATAGACAGGCAGAGCAATGTGCCTGATATTATAAGTGGAGATGCGTTTGTAAACAGATTTTATGACTTTAATCGATGGGGGTTTTTTGGATCATTGCCTGGCACTTCTTCGGTATTATCTAGAGTGGATAATGAGTTTAACTTAAGCATTGTAACAAATTCACGTACCATACCCACACCTGAAACAAATAATGATTTATGGATAGGCCTAATAAACGCTATAAGTGAGCGAAATGAGTGGCCTAATTATGATTTATTTACGACAGAATAGGTGAAATCTAAATAGTTTTGAAATGAATTATAAATGAGGAAGCAGCAATTTTTAAACTAGAAAAGCCGAACAAAAGTTCGGCTTTTTTAGTCGGGATTTTAGGATTTTCATAATCCTTTTACATCACCTTTATTGCAAATGAAAAAGTGATTTGCTATGCAAATCACTTTTTCGCTTGGTCGGGATGACAGGATGGAAACCTATCGTCCGTATCGCTTTAAAATCGAGAGTTT
>CAZXMY010000043.1:0-11893 GCA_964641325.1 uncultured Flavobacteriaceae bacterium
CATCTACAGCAAGAGTAATCTCTCCCATGTCCAACAAAGCGTTCTCATTAATAATTACTGGCATACGTTTAGTCACATAGCCTTCTTTATTAAGTACAAGAATTTGCTCGCCCAATGGCAGGCCTTGATTGAGGGTAAAAGCACCTAGCGCATTGGTTTGCGAAGAAGCCGTACTTCCTTCTAAGGAAACTGTAACCTCTGATATTGGTTTTTCAGTAAAACCGTCGGTTACAATCCCTTTTACTTGTGTTTGCGCTACCACAGGTAAAGCCGCAAAAACTAGTAATAGTTTTAAGATTATATTTTTCATTAATTGGTTAGTATTGAGTCTCTATTAAGAAACCGTTATTATGATATACAAAAGTACTCTTTTTCATTACAATTGCTACCTTTGGCACGGCTTGTGCCTTACACTTTACATAAAGTTAATATTCGTTAAAATTATGAAGCATTATCTACTCCTTGTTCTTTGTTTGTTTTACGCTTTCGCGAAAGCGCAATCCGATAAAACCTATAAAGTGCACACCATTGCCTTTTATAATGTTGAAAATCTTTTTGATACAGAAAATGATCCTATTACGTATGACGACGATCGTACGCCTACCGGTAAAGACCGATGGACAGAAGCTATTTATGAGGATAAAGTAAAGAAAATGGCTGGCGTAATTGCAGAAATAGGTGAAGAAGTAGCAAATAATGCTCCCGCCATTATAGGCCTTGCAGAGGTGGAAAATCTAGCAACCGTTCAAGCTCTTGCCAATGATCCATCTTTATTACCTAAAGATTATGGTATCGCGCACTTCGACTCTCCAGATCGCAGAGGAATTGATGTTGCGCTACTCTATCAAAAAAAACTTTTTAAACCTACTAACATAAGTAAACACGAATTATTGATTTATGATAGAAATAATGATGATAAACGAGTGTATACTAGAGATCAACTTCTTGTTTCTGGCTTGTTAGACGGAGATAAAATACACGTAATTGTAAATCACTGGCCTTCTCGTAGTGGTGGTGAAGCTAGAAGCCGTTCTAAAAGAATTGCTGCGGCAGAGCTCAATATGGAACTTATTGATAGCCTGCAAAGCGTAGATCCATATGCTAAGATTATTACAATGGGTGATCTTAATGATGATCCTACCAGTCCTAGCGTAAAAAAGACATTAGCTGCAAAAGGAGATCGGGATAAGGTACAAGATAAAGAACTTTTTAATCCTATGGAGAATATGTATAAAAAAGGACTAGGAACACTCGCCTATAGAGATGGTTGGAACCTTTTTGATCAAATTATTATTACAGAACCTCTTATTCGTAAAGAATATGATTCATATCGATTTTTTAAAGCAGGAATCCATAATAAGACCTATTTAAGTAGCCCCAAAGGAAGATACAAAGGCTACCCTTACCGAAGTTTTGCCAATGGTGGCTATACGGGTGGTTATAGCGATCACTTTCCTGTATATATCTACTTGATTAAGGAAGCAAATTAATACCTTGCTTTCTTTAGATCCAAAAATTAAAAAACCCGCTATTTTGTAAATAGCGGGTTTTTTAACTCTTGTATTTAACCTATAACCATTGACCCCAAGGTATAATTGCCAGTACTGCTATTAATGCTAGGGTATAGAAGATGGCTAACTTTTTAAACTTTGGCGTAGATAAACGTTGTTTTTTGTGCTTGGAGTACCCAATAGTAACCAGAACAACAGCAACAATCATTAATGCTGGATGCTCCACAGCTAATTTGCGCGCTGCGCTAGATAAGCCACCCATACCATTATTTTGTATAGCTTGTAGTCCATTAGGAGATACAAAAAATAATACTAATCCTATTAGCAATTGGATATGCATGGTAATAAGTGTAAATAAGGCAAGGCGCATATCTTTTGCTCCATATTCCTTTTTACTAAAGAAACTAGCTAAAGAGTTAAATGCTGTAATTACAAGAACTCCTAAGACTAAATACGCCCATATAGAGTGCACAAACTGAATGGTAGAATACATAATGTTTTAGTGTTATTAAGGTACTCAAAGATAAACTATAAATATAAAAACTTCTCAGCCTTACCCAGATTTACTGCTTCTTTAAAGTACAAAAATCCCATAATGCACTGCAGCATTAACTTTTATACGCCTTAATTAATTGCGTAGTAGAAGCATCGTGATTCAATACAGTTGTATTATCAAAATCTGAGAGTACTTTTTTTGCTAGCTGTTTGCCTAACTCTACGCCCCATTGATCATAGCTATAAATATTCCAGATTACCCCTTGAACAAAAATTTTATGCTCATACATTGCAATAAGAGCCCCAAGAGATTTAGGAGTCAATGTCTCTATCAAAAATGTGGTTGTAGGCTTATTTCCTGTAAATACTTTAAAAGGGATGAGTCTTGTCTTTTCATCTTGAGATAGTGGACTGTTTTCTAGTTCTTTTTCAACCTCAGTTCTAGTCTTCCCGTTCATTAGCGCCTCGGTTTGCGCAAAGAAATTTGCCATTAATTTATCATGATGATCTGCTTCTCCATGTAATGACTTCTTAAATCCAATGAAATAAGCTGGAATTAACTTAGTCCCTTGATGAATTAACTGGAAAAAGGCATGTTGAGAATTGGTTCCCGGTTCTCCCCAAATAATGTTACCCGTTTGATAATCTACAGGCTCTCCATTGCGGTCAACACTTTTCCCATTGCTCTCCATAATAGCTTGTTGCAAATAGGCAGGTAAACGATGTAAGTATTGAGAATAGGGAATTACCGCCTCGCTTTCTGCCCCAAAAAAGTTATTATACCATACACTTAGGAGTGCCGTCATTACAGGTATATTTTCTTCAAAAGGAGTCTCTTTAAAATGAGTATCCATGGCAAAGGCACCAGAGAGTAGTTCTTGAAAATTATCATACCCAACAGCCAGCGCTATGGATAGTCCTACAGCACTCCATAAGGAGAATCGACCGCCTACCCAATTCCACATAGGAAATACGTTTTGAGCGGCTATCCCAAAATTTGCTATAGCTTCTAAATTTGTGGACACCGCAGCAAAATGCGCAGACACTGCATCTTCTCCTAACTGTTCTACAAACCATTTGCGAACGGTTGTGGCATTGCTCAGGGTTTCCTGAGTAGTAAAGGTTTTTGAAACGATCACAAAAAGCGTGGTTTCTGGATTGAGACCTTTTAACGACTCCATTACGTGATCACCATCTACATTAGATATAAAACGCGTGCTAAGATGATTCTTATAATACTGTAAAGCTTCAACGACCATTACTGGCCCTAGATCAGAACCTCCAATTCCAATATTTACCACATCTGTAATCGCCTTACCCGTTGCACCTTTGTGTTCACCAGAAATAATTCTGGCTGCAAATTCTTTAATAGAAGCCTTTGTTTTTTCTACTTCCGCTTTCGCGAAAGCGTTATCTCTCTCATCCCGTAATGCTGTATGCATAACCGCACGTCCTTCTGTAGCATTAATAGCTGCACCCGAAAAATAACTCGCTATGGCATCTTTTAAATCAACATCCTTCGCCAGATTTATGAGAAGATCTCGTGTAGTAGCATCAATACGATGCTTACTGTAGTCTACTAAAAAATCCTCCCAATGTATTGTAAAATTAGAAGCTCTCGTAGAATCTTTAAAAAGATCCCGTACTTGTGTATCTTTTATCTCCTGATAATGATTTTGTAAATCTTTCCAGGCTTTAGTATGAGTTGGGTTATGGTTTTTCAATGGTTTAGTTTTGGCTAGTTACGGGAATAAGTTGTGCTTGCAATTCGGTTTCTTCTTCCAAGGATTCTATGGGTAGTGGTATATTTTCTAATTGTCGCTTTAAGGGTTGCATCACACTATCAAAAACGGGAATTAATTGAGGTGCCAAGGGCTCTGATGCCGGCAAATCTTGCTTGTACGGATCTACCTGTTTTCCGTTTTTCCAGAAACGGTAGCATACGTGCGGACCTCCCGTATTGCCAGTCATACCTATAGTCCCAATTACTTCACCTTGGCGTACAAAATCGCCCACTTTTGCCAGACGTTTTTGCATATGTAAATACTGTGTCTCATAGGTTCCATTGTGTCTAATCTTTACATAATTACCGTTGCCGCCGCGACGTTCTGATTTTGTAACCGTGCCATCTGCTGTTGCAAGAATAGGTGTGCCTATTGGCCCCGCATAATCTGTTCCTTTATGAGGCCTTACTTTGTAACCATAATATTTAATACGCCGCTTTAAATTGTATCTTGAAGATATCCTATTAAATTTTAAAGGCCCTTTCAAGAAAGCGCGTCTTAAATTGTTACCATCTTCCTCAAAATAATCATAGCCGCCAGGCAACGAATCGTGCTCAAATCTATAGGCACTTATTTCTTTACCTCTATGTTTAAAATAGGTAGCTTTTATTTTTCCAATGCCTGCATAAACTGTATCATTTACGTACTTTTCTTCATAAATAACCTTAAAGGTATCTCCTTCATCTATTTTATAAAAATCTACCGTCCATGCATAAATATCTGCCATTTTATAGGCCACTAAAACACTTACACCTAGCTTCTCAAAAGTAGAAGATGGGTTACCAGAAATGGCGCCAGAAACTTCTTTCTCGATATAGCTGGTAGGATGTGATTTTTCTATGGCTTGTGGTTCATTTTTAAAGTCTATAACCACAAAATCCTCCTTATTTTTCTCATAAATAAAAACTTGGGCTGCTTCTGTAGTATCTTTTGTTTTTAGAAGAACATAGGGTTTTCCCACTTGGATACGTCGTGTATCAAAAACTTCCTTCGTAGAATCAGAAATACGCTGTATAGTGGGGTAGTCTACATTATTTTCAAAAAGTATTTTTCCAAAACTATCTCCAGATTGCACGGTATCTCTTTGTACCGTATACTCATCTAAGACATATCCATATTGCTTTTGAACCGGTTTTACAAGCTCAACAACTGGCGTAGGCTCTGGAGCAGCTTCTTTCTTACAGGATACAACTAGGACGAGTGCAGCTAGTATGGTTAAAATTGATTTGGTATTCACAGTTTAATTGAGTTCTAAATTCTTTTTTACACATTATGACCCCAAGTATCTAACTCTTCTTGGGTCCAGACTTCTGGAAAGAAAATACGCCTTTGGTATTTGGGATGCATATACTTGGTCCATTCACTTCCTCCTGTTGCTTCTAACGGTGCTTTACCATTATTTAAATAATGATTGGCTGCACGGTAATGCGACATTACCCAGGTTACATTAACCGTATAATCATAGTGGCGCATAGCTTCTCTAAGAGTAGGGTCGCTTTTAGCCTCCTTCGGCAATTTCTTATAGGTGGCGTAGAGGTTTATAGTATTATACTCTTTTGTAAAGGCAATAAATTCATTTTTATATTTTTCTTCAAAAGCACTAAGCAAATACGACTTTTTACCCGTATTATAGTCCTTCCCTGCTGCTTGCCAGTACAAATGTTCTAAGGCATGCTCATAGGGAGTGTTCCGGTCTATTTTTTCGCGAAAGCGGGCATCTATTAAATTAATAAGATCTGTACTTGCAAACTCTATCTTACGGTACTGCGCACTCTGAAAACCACTGGCTGGCGTCAAGGTTTTTCTAAACTTCATATACTGCTCTAGATCCATACCTTCTTGCATTATAGCAAAAGAAGAAGTAAGCATATCAAAATATCGACTTATTCTACCCAATCTGGAGCTAAAGAAAGCTGTTGTCAAATTAGGATGATGGCATATTTGTTCTATTTCCCAAAGTACCATTTTAAAAATAAGCTCATTCACCTGATGATACATAATAAATACGTTCTCATCTGGAAAATTAGTTCGTGGTGTTTGCAGACTTAATAAAGCATCTGTATGCATATAATCCCAATAGGTTATGGGTTTACTCTGCAATAGACCTTCTAGGTGGTCGTCTAGATCTTGATCTATTTTTTCATACTTATCATCCAGGGCATTAATAATTTTCTCAATGTCTGGTTCAATTTTTTTAGTCATAATTTCTGCTTAGTCTATCACGAGCTCAAAGGGATGTTTAAGTCCTTTGTACCCATCCAAATCTGCTTTTATAGAACCTACAGCGAGGCTTGCTTTTATACGTAGCGGTATTTTATTATTATCATCACTTACCCATACCGTAAGGCTTTCTTGCTCTTTAAAAACGCGCCCAGCCAGCACCAAGGGTCTAAACATTAAAGCATCTACTTTTCCAAATTTTGTATTTATCTGATCTCTTCCCAAAAATCTAAGCTTAAAAGGGTAGTTCTCTTCATCAAAAAACATAGTTACCTCGGCCTCATCACCTACTTTTAAACTGGCTACATCTAGCGCGTTGCGAAGGTAATAAAAGGTACTCACCATATCTTGCACATCTCCAGGTGTTTTTATCTCGTGTTCTTTATTCCTTTTTTTGTCATGCACATAAGCCATACGTGCTTCTTGGTCAAAATCTATGACTTTATTTTTTGTATGTCCTCCTTCATCAATTTTACGAATAAATTGATACGGTAAGGCTGTAGTCTTATCTACTTTAGTCTCATAGTAATCTTCTACTTTAAAAAAGAGTCGAGATAGCCCTGTGGTTTCACCAAAACCCTTAATATGGTACGCATTCTCATTTGCTTGATCTTGGGTTACTTCTAAGGTAGCATACCCAGCAGTAACTAGACCGTAATGTATCCGGAATTTAAACCATTCACCTATATCAAAAGCAGTATCACTTGGGGCCAACAAAGTATCCTCTGCAACATCAAAATCTACTCGATTCTCTTGCGCACGACTATCTAAAGAGGGTGCTACGCCTAACAGAAAAAAAATACTTATTAAAAATCGTTTCATAAATAAACGCATTACTATCATAACTGTACTTTTCTGGGGTTAGTATACAGATATTTGCAATAGTTATTCCAAAAATAGCAATAGTAAAAAACTTCGCCCTATAAAGGACGAAATATTAATCAAAATATATAAATGAATTATCAGAAAAGTAAAGACAAGAAACATCTCAAACTGATATACAAGAGTGCTCTATTGTAATTGAGCAGTTAATACCTACCGTTGAGAAATAAATTAAGTACACTCAAAGCTATTATTGTATTTTTAACCAAGATTCATTCTAAGTTCATGAAACAAATAGTTCTTACCGCATTTTTAGTATTCTCAATAGTTTCGGCTGCACAAGAGAGATACCTTGACAGTATAGGGAAAGTGCTAAAAGAATATAAAAATAGAGACACCACCCGTGTGAGTATGCTCATTGATTATACAAAATACTATCAGGTTCGTACTATAGATAGTATGCTCCCCTTAGTTCAAGAAGCTATAACCATCTCAGAAGAAATTGATTTTAAAAAAGGTGCAGGTTACTCTCGTAATGCACTGGCTTCTTATCATCTTTTAAAAGGTGAAATAGACAAAGGACTGCAAGCCGCACTTGAGGCAAAAACTTTATTAGAAAAGATTAATGATGTAGATAATCTCACACTTAATAACAACCTTCTCGCCCGTATTTATGTTCAAAATGGACAACCGGGTAAAGCACTAAAAATGCACTTAGATAATATTGAACTCATAAAAGATAAACCTGACAGTGACCAGAAAGGTGGTTTTTATTACTATGCCGCCGTTTCTTATGAATTGCTAGACAGTATAGACCAAGCACAACACTATTATAAAGAAGCGTATGCCATAAGTGATCGCGCTGGATTTGCTTTAGGGAAAGTACTCGCCTCTGCTGCATCTGGTAATTTATACAATAAGACCAATGCATTTAGCAAAGCGATCCCACCACTTAAGGAGGCGCTTCAATTTCATAGAAAAAACAATCAAACGGGCAGTATTGCAAATATGCAATTTGCACTAGCTCATAGCTATGCCAACACAGGAGATCCCAAGCAGGCCATTACTCGCAATAATGAGGCGATTGAAATTTACAAAAAGCAGGATCGAAAGATCTCACTTAGAAATGCCTACCGCAATCAAATTGCCTATTATGCTGCCACAAAAAACATTCAAGGAGAAAATAAAGCACTTAAAAATTACCATACATTAAATGACTCTATCTTTTCTACTGAGAAAATCAAAATAATAGAAGACCTCGAAACCAAATACGAAACCCAAAAAATTACTGCTCAAAAAGAAGCTGCAGAGTCGCAAGTTGCCATATCCAAAGCAGAGAGTGAACGCAACCGCACATTTTTAATCGCCGCTCTAACAGTATTAGGACTTCTTTTACTAGCTGCTATACTATATTATGGAAGACTTAGGGCAAAGAAAAAAGCAGAACTCATTGCCATAGAACTCCGCGAGACACAAAAACGACTAGCCTTAGAAAAACAATATCGAGATAGTGAGCTCAAGGCGCTCAAAGCACAAATGAATCCCCATTTTATTTTTAATGCGCTTAACTCCATACAAGAATACATTATACTCAATAAAAAAGATCTTGCTGGCGACTACCTAGGCAAGTTTGCAGATTTAATACGCAGGTATCTGCATCATAGCGACGCTGGTTTTATTACACTACAAGAAGAGGTACAAAGCCTTACGATATATCTTGAGTTAGAAAGTTTACGTTTTGAAGAAAACTTAACGTATACAATTTCTACAGAACCAGTGATAAACCAAGAATTTGTAAAAATCCCTACAATGCTTATACAGCCGTATGTAGAAAATGCATTGAAGCATGGGCTGTTGCATCGACTAGAAAATCGTGAACTACAAATTTCGTTTACTCAAAAAAATGAGCACACAATACAATGTAACATTATAGATAATGGTATAGGCCGCAAAGCCTCGGCAAAAATAAAAGAACAACGGGACGCTATCCATACCTCTTTTGCTAGTCAAGCTACAGAAAATAGGCTGGAATTATTAAACCAAACACAAGCTCAAAAAATAGGAGTACATATAACAGACCTCCATAATGAGGACGGCACGCCTCAAGGCACCCAAGTACAACTAGATATACCTATCTTAAAAAGTAAGCCATGAAAGCAATCATAATAGATGATGAAAAGAAAGCGCGCAACCTACTGCGTATTCTTATAGAAGAAAACTGCCCAAAAATAAAGACTATATATGAAGCCTCTAACCTTCTTGACGGGGTTGCAATACTAAAAAAAGAAGAGCCTAGTATCGTATTTTTAGATATAGAAATGCCACAACACTCCGGATTAGAAATTCTCAATTTTATAGAAAAAGATGTGGTAAATTTTGAAATCATCTTCACTACCGCCTACAGCGAGTATGCCATACAAGCCTTTCAACTTTCGGCTATAGACTATCTATTAAAACCTGTACGTCCTAATCAAGTCAAAGAAGCGGTAGAAAAGGTGATTACTATTATGGGCAAGACCGCTATACACGATAAACTGGAAGCGCTTAAAGATAGTTTCAACAAGAAGTCCTTTCAAAAAATAGCACTGCCATTAGGTTCTAGTATAAAGTTTATGTCTTTTGATAGCATCATTTTAATGCAGGCAGATGGAATGTACACCCAAGTGCATACAGCAACTGGTGAGACCTTGCTCATTACAAAACCCCTTAAGCACTTTGTAGATTTATTAGAAAACCAACCTACTTTTTATCGGCCGCATCGCTCCTATCTTATCAACCTATCTTTCATGAAAGAGTATATAAAAACAGATGGTGGTTATATTGTTATGGACAATGACATATCTATCTCTATCTCTAGAGAAAAAAAGGAAGTGTTCCTTGCCCTTATCAATAATCTATAAGGTTTTCGGAAGTCCTATTTGGTGGTTTTGTGAATTCACTCCTGCCAGCTAGGCAGGTTCGCGAAAGCGTACAATGCCCAATAATAAACACTTTATATATTGAGCAAAATAACTGAGGAGCTATTTACGATAGCGCAAATAGTTCTATGGCGTAATTTAATAACAATACGGTAATTCAGAAACTCAGTCGGTCATTCAGAAAGTGGTAAGAAAAGTAGTACATCTTCCAAGCTACTTTTACAACGTATTAAACCAAAACATGTACAACAATGAAAACCATTAAATTATTCGCTTTTTTCTTAACGCTATCCATTACGGCAAACGCACAACAGTCGTTTTTTGAAACTATAAAAGCGCACGGTCCTGATGCAACCTATCAAGTATACGGAGACCTTTATAAAAATGATAAAGGAGAACCTGCTGCCCAAGAAGTAACTTCTTATAAAAATGTTATAGAAAAACACACACAACAAGGAGTTCTTTCTGGTATTACCGTAAATAAAGTGCTCGATGATGGTAAAATAGCTTTAGAGCAAAATTACAACGGATCCAACATAAGCGCCATAAAACAAGTAGGGTTTCCTAATACTTCCATACTGCATCACACAGGGTATAACCGCGGGTATGTCGCTTTTGACAATTACATATTCTTTCTACACGGCATCTCAGACGATCAAACCAATTTTAGTGAAATACGTTCTTTTATGATCTTAGATGGAAGCGCTTCTGCCGCAGATACAAAAAAGAAGAAAAAAGGTAAATTCTGGAAACAACTTAAAGAAGCTACTCTTAACCAGAGACCAAGCGGAGAAGGAAGCAGTGCAGAGTATGCAGACCTTATGGCAAAAGATCCAGAAAAATTAGTGCGTGATTATCTCAAAAAGATGAAGGCAAAACAAGCTAGTTATACAATGACTTCTCAAGACCGTAAGAATCATGATATACTCATTAATGGCGCAAAAGAGTACGATGCTTTAGTAAAAAGCAAGAACGACGCTTACTGGAAAAGTGAAGAAGGGCAAGCAATTCTCAGAAATAGAAGGCTTGCAAATGGTGCTTCTCAAGCAAACAACGTAACCTTACGTAATACCTCAGGAAGCACTGTTTTTGTAGGTACAAATGGAAGCAACAACCGCGGTACAGAAATAAGCCCCGGAAGCTCTGCAAGCTGGTCTTGTAGTCAAGATGCCTATATCCAGCAAGTGACAAAAGTGAGTAACACTCGCTCTTTTAAGAGTACGAGCACAAGAGTATACAGAGCAAATTCTGGATGTGGCAATACCGTGTCAATTAATTAATTTTGATAGTTTGGGGGAACTATCAAAAATTAAAAAGGGTTACATTAAATTGTAACCCTTTTTTTATTGAACGCTCTACGCTCCTGCCTGGTGGCACGGTCGGTTCGTCATAGCATTGTACTATAATGTCCCTCTTTGCGCCTGTTCTCTTTCTATGGATTCAAAAAGTGCTTTAAAGTTTCCTGCTCCAAAGCCTTTTGCTCCCATACGCTGTATGATCTCAAAAAATAAGGTAGGCCTGTCTTCTAATGGTTTTGTAAAGATTTGAAGTAAATATCCATCTTCATCGGCATCCACCAAGATAGAGAGCTCTTGTAGCTTTTCAATATCTTCTTTCATCACCTTCATATGCTCACCCAATCGTTGTGGGATATCATCATAATAGGTTTGTGGTGGTGGTGGCAAAAACTCAATGCCTCGTGCTTTTAATTGAGCTACCGTTTTAATAATATCGTCAGTTGCTAGAGCAAGATGTTGCACACCTGCACCTTCATAAAAATCGAGATACTCTTCTATTTGCGATTTTTTTGCCGCTTCTGCAGGTTCATTTATTGGGAACTTAATACGGCCGTTGCCATTACTCATTACCTTACTCATAAGTGCAGAGTACTCCGTATGGATTTGCTTATCATCAAAAGATAAAAAGTTTACAAACCCCATCACGTCTTCATAAAACTTCACCCAGGTATTCATCTGGTTCCAACCTACATTTCCTACCATATGATCAATATATTTTAATCCTGTAGGTTCTGGATTATAATGGGATTCCCATTTTCTAAACCCTGGTAAAAATGCACCCTTATAATTCTTGCGTTCTACAAACATATGTACCGTTTCTCCATAGGTATAAATCCCTGCACGCA
>CAZXMY010000044.1:0-11837 GCA_964641325.1 uncultured Flavobacteriaceae bacterium
GAGCAATTGTTACTTTTTCTAGAGGAGGCGTGCTTACGGCGATAGTAATCATAATTTTATTTATTATTTTTTATTATCAAAAGGTTAATTTTAAGAGTAAAAAACGAATTTCTGTATTGCTTATAATTATAGGCGCTACGGCTATTTTTACGTGGACATTAACTTCTGTAAGAACAGATGGATTAATTGATAAAAGATATGCAAATAAAGATGCAGCAGGAAGAATAAAAGAAGATGTGAGCACCGGTAGGGTAGAGCTTATTTCTTCTGAGCTTGAAGCCTTTTTTGAAAACCCATTAACAGGTATAGGAGTTGGTAAAGTCAAGGAATATAGGGAGCAACGGGAAGGGGTTCTAGCAGCTTCCCATAACGAAATAAGTAGATTGCTATCAGAACATGGTTTAGCTGGTGTTATTGCGCTTCTTATTTTAATTATATACCCATTGTTGTATCGTCTAAGGAATAGAAGAAATTTTTTATTTTTCCCAATGTTAGCCTTTTGGTTTCTTACCATTAATCATTCTTCTATGCGTGTTGCGGCACCCGCTTTCATTTATGCCTTAAGTTTGTTGAACGTAGTTTATGAAAAAAAGAATCCTTTACATAGGAAACGCATTGTCTAGAAAAGATGCAACTCAAACCACTATAGATATTCTTGCGAGATTATTTAGGGAGGAAGGCTATTCCGTACATACGTCATCCCGCATGAATAATAAGGTTTTTAGAATGTTAGATATGCTGTGGACAACTATGCTTAACTCCAGAAAGACAGATGTCGTTTTAATAGATACCTATAGTACCGCAAATTTCTGGTATGCTGTACTTATTGGAGCATTATGCCAGATACTCAATAAACCATACATTCCTATTTTACATGGTGGCAACTTGCCTAGTAGGATTAAAAATAGTCCAAAGGCTTCAAAGTTTTTATTCAAAAAAGCAATGGTTAACATTGCACCTTCGCATTTTCTTTTGTCAGAATTTAAAAAAGTAGGTTTTACAAATCTCAGCTTTATTCCTAATACCTTAGAAATAACCAAGTACAGTTTTCTTGACAGAAAAGCAGTTACCCCCAAGTTACTCTGGGTACGTTCCTTTTCTTCTATATACAATCCCATAATGGCTTTACAGGTACTTGAAGCCCTGTTAAAAGAGTACCCCAAAGCTAGCCTAACTATGGTAGGCCCAGCCAAGGATGAAAGTTATGACGAATGTGTCGCTTTCGCGAAAGCACAAAAACTTACTGTAACCTTTACAGGTCTCCTGGCCAAAGAAGAATGGGTTGCTCTTGCCTCTCTACACGATATTTTTATAAGTACCACAAACTTTGATAACACGCCGGTGAGTGTTATAGAAGCTATGGCATTGGGCTTGCCTATAGTGTCTACGGATGTAGGTGGAATGCCCTTTTTAATAGACCATAATAAAGACGGAATTCTTACGCCGGCTAGAGAGGTAGCTCCTTTTGTAGCTAGTCTTAAAAATATTTTGCAATCGCCAGAATTAGCCCAGAGCTTAGCTCAAAATGCAAGAAAAAAAGCCGAAAGTTTTGATTGGAATACGGTAAAAAAGAGTTGGGAAGAAGTTCTGTCCTAATTTTTGTGATATATTTACTTTAACTAACTTAATTATGGCACTTTTTCCTGACATTCATTTTGATATTTCAGAACGAAAAGTTCTCTTAAGGTTATTTGATATTGTTTTTGCCTTAGCTTTTCTACACCTTATTGGCTCTGTATTTGCTTTTGATTATTTTAGGATAGATAGCGATAATTGGAGTTATACTGTAATTTTAACTGTTTATATAGCAGTATTTGGAACCGTTTTCGAACTTTACAATTTACAAAAGGCATCCAAGTTTCAGATCATACTAAAGAATACGATACTGACTGTCTCTACAACTACATTATTCTTCTTATTAACCCCATATTATACCCCTGTATTACCAGAAAATAGACTTCAAATCATTTATTTTTTCGTTGCAATTACTTCAGGAATACTGCTATGGAGAGGTTTATATATAGGTCTTATTTCTTCGCCAAGATTTTATAAACGTATTCTTTTAGTGGGTAATACCTTAGATTTAGAAAAGATTGTGAGCAACCTTGAGTCTGCGGACCCCAATTACAAGATTGTGGGTTATGTCGCCGAGGATGGCAATAATATGACAAAAGAAGTTTCTGGTATTGAAATATACCCCGCAGAAGATTTAGCACGCACAATAGGAGCTAACAATGTTTCTGAGATTGTGGTTGCAGGAGATTATGGTAAAGGAGTGTCCTTAGCAGTATATAATCAATTGATAAATCTTCTAGAATCTGGATTTCCTATACGAGAATATACTCAGGTTTATGAGGAGGTTGCACAACGTATCCCAGTAGAGCATGTTGATAAAGACTTTTATACTTATTTCCCTTTTAGTCGAAGTAACCAGAACAAATTTTATCAATTCTCAAATCGCTTATTTGATGTTACTTGCTCTTTGCTAGGACTTAGCATTCTTTTTATTTTAATGCCATTAATTTTTATTCTCAATCTTATAGCCAATAGAGGTTCACTTTTTTACAAACAAACGCGTATAGGGCGTAATGGTAGAGCCTTTAAAATGATTAAGTTACGCACCATGATAAAGGATGCAGAAAAGGATGGAGCTGTTTTTGCTCGAAAAAATGATAATAGAATTACAAAGTTTGGAAAATTTTTAAGAAACACCCGTTTGGATGAAGTCCCTCAATGTATTAATATACTATTTGGTCAGATGAGTGTAATAGGGCCTAGACCCGAACGCCCAGAATTTGTAAGAAAATTATCTGAAGTAATACCCTTTTATGAGACCAGGCATATCGTAAAACCGGGGCTTACAGGATGGGCACAAGTTAAGGGTAGTTATGCGAGTTCAACGGATGATATGCTAGAAAAACTACAATACGATCTTTATTATATAAAGCACAGAAACTTGTTTTTAGACCTAAGTATTGTGTTAAAAACAATAAGTACGGTCATCTTTTATAGAGGTCAATAATATTATTTCTTTGTACGGGTCTTTTTTATTTCCCTTAAAGTATAGTTATATCTATATGCTATGGCTAGTAGAAGGGGAATAAGTACTAAAGGAAATCGCTGTACTCCTACAATCCAGTGAAAAACCATTAGTGCAAGCATGATAAGGGCTAACTTGATATATGGATATAGCCATTTTTTATTTTGATTTTTTCGTAAGACAAAACCCGCAAACAAATGAAACGGAAAAGCCCAAAGCAAATTATAATTCCATTTTGTAGGCGCATGTTCTGTTGCAAACCATAAGAGAGCTAAAAGGATGCCTATTACCCCTGTTATTATAAGTAGCGTTTTGTCTAGAACAGTAATCCCTTTATTTTTTTTGCGGTCGGTTATAGTGCGATAAAGGATAAGTAACCCAAGGAGTAAGAATACAATTAGTGGACTTGTAATCCAATTTTCCCTATACACATTGGGTGTCTTTGGATTATAAAGTATTTCAACAGGTTCTGCTAAGTTACCGTTACTAGATTTGGCTTTAGATAAGGCTTCTTCTAGGTACTTGGGTAAGAAAAGATAGGCATCTTTATGTACAGGTCTATCTGTTACAGAACCAATAGCAATATCCATCCCAAAACTTCCCCAGCTATTCCAGGGGACATTATTTTGAATAAGCTGTCGATGTGTTAAACCTTCTGGCTCAGGTTGGAAATTATCAAAAACACCCTTAGCATAGATATTGTTTATGGCATTAGCAGGTCGCGTTGCACAGTTATCATATAAAAAATCATAGAGGTATTTGCTGTTTTCTTCTTTGGCATTTTCAACTAGAAAAGAAAAAAGTGCCTGTTTTTCTTTCGCACTTTGTTGTAGTTTTTGAGAGCGTACACTACGTTCTTGCGCTACATAATTTGATAAAAAGTCATCAAAAGGGCTAACACCTAGCTTATATAATAACTTTCCTTGCGCAAATTTGCCATAAAAATTAGGTGTATCAAAATCAAAAATACCATAATTAAATACGATATCTAAGCCTCGTCTAGGGTCATGAACCCTTACGGCTGTGTGCCCAAAAGAGTCATATAATTCAGGGCCAGGTCCTATAGTAATAACGCTTATTTCTGCATTTGTAGATAAAGGAGTAATCCTATTCTGACTAGCGGAGTTGTATCCTATCAAAAAAATAAGAATGGAAACTAAGATTTTCATAAGTTACTTTCTTGGTTTAAACCCTCATCACGAAGTTCTATTACAGAATGTGGGTTAAAGATAGGGGAGCAGCTTGTTTCTTACAATTTGCAAAAGATAAATTTATCTAAATAAAAAAAGCCGAGCATGGTGCTCGGCTCTCCATTGTATTTCATTTTTGGCTTAAGCCAGCACCGCTTGTACTTTATCTGCAGCTTCTTGAAACTCGATTGCACTTTGTACATCGAGTCCGCTGCCATCTATAAGTTCTTTTGCGATATCCGCATTTGTTCCTTGTAGTCTTACAATAATAGGTACTTCTATAGTTCCCATATTCTTGTAGGCATCTACAATACCTTGTGCAACACGATCACAACGAACGATTCCTCCAAATATATTCACGAGTATCGCTTTTACATTAGGATCCTTAAGAATAAGATTAAAAGCAGCTTCTACACGCTCTGCATCTGCTGTTCCTCCTACATCTAAGAAGTTTGCTGGTTCTCCACCTGCTTGTTTGATTAAATCCATAGTAGCCATGGCAAGACCAGCACCGTTTACCATACAACCTACATTGCCATCTAGGTCTACATAGTTTAATCCTTTCTCGCCAGCTTCTACTTCTACAGGATTCTCTTCGCGCTTGTCACGCATAGCCGCATAATCTTTATGACGAAATAACGCATTGTCATCTAAAGATACCTTTGCATCTACTGCCATTATTTTATCATCACTCGTTTTTAATACAGGATTAATCTCAAAGAGGGAACTATCAGAATTTGTGTAGGCTTTGTATAAAGCAAATACAAATTTTGTCATTTCTTTAAAAGCCGTGCCACTCAAACCTAAGTTAAAAGCAATACGACGCGCTTGGAAACCTAAAAGTCCCGTTGCTGGGTCAATCTCTTCGTGAAAGATAAGATGTGGTGTTTCTTCTGCAACCGTCTCTATATCCATACCACCTTCTGTAGAGTACATAATCATATTTTTACCCGTACCTCTGTTAAGAAGCACAGACATATAATATTCTTCTGGCTCACTATCGCCAGGATAATATACATCTTCTGCAATAAGAACTTGATGCACTTTTTTACCTTCTGCACTCGTTTGCGGAGTAATTAGGTTCATACCTATAATTTGTCCTGCAATTTCTTCTACCTGCTCAAGGCTTTTGGCAAGTTTTACACCACCACCTTTACCACGACCACCTGCGTGAACTTGCGCTTTTATAACGTGCCATCCTGTTCCTGTGTCTTCGGTAAGTTTTTTTGCTGCAGCTACGGCCTCAGCTGGAGTGGTTGCCACAATACCGCGTTGGATACGCACGCCAAAACTATTTAAAATTTCTTTTCCTTGATACTCGTGTAAATTCATATGATTATTTTCTAGTAGTGCATTTTAGTCGCGGGACAAAAATAACAATTACACCTAGTGAGGACAAAAGTTTTGGATAAAAATTGCGCTTTGTTATTAAGGAAAATTTGTAGGAGTAAACTATACAATTTCTGCGCTAAGACCTGCTTGCAAAAGTTTAGAACATCTAGGCTCTAAATCATCATAATCGCCTGTCTTAACACCACATTTGCCCTTGTAATGTACAATTAAAGAGCATTGATGTGCTTGCTCTTCTGAGTGATCGCAGGCAGCAATGAGTGTGTTAATAACGTGGTCAAACGTATTGACTTCATCATTATATAAAATAATCTGATGTTGCGGAATCTCTGCGCTAAGGACATCGCCTTGTTCTTGATATTTTTCTTCTGTACTCATCACCAATCAAATATTATAATAAAAATAATAGTTTTTATGCTTTCGCGAAAGCATAATTAAACCATTCTCTTAGTAAACTTACAAGCGACCCAATTATTGCGTTCAAAATTTCCTTCAAAATATAAATCGTGCTCATTGCAAATCTCTGAGATAAGCGGAATGTCCTCCGTATAGAAACCACTCAATAGCAATACACCTCCAACATCTAGACAATCGCTATAGGTGGGTATATCTTGCATAAGAATATTGCGATTAATGTTTGCAATAATGACATCATACGATTGCCCTACTAATAAGGTGGCATCACCTTCTTTTACCTCAATATGTTTGCAATCATTGCGCATCGCGTTTTCCTGAGAATTGAGATAGCACCAGTTATCTATATCTATCGCATCTATGGGTTGAGCGCCTTTTTTTTCGGCTAGGATGGCTAATACGCCCGTACCACAGCCCATATCTAAAGTTTTCTTATCGGTAAGGTCTAGTTTTAAGAGATGCTTAATCATCATATGAGTAGTCTCGTGATGACCGGTACCAAAAGACATTTTAGGTTCTATTACTATATCGTACTCTAATCCAGAAGACTTATGAAAAGGAGCTCGCACCTCACAGAGGCCATCTACCTCAATAGGGTCGAAGTTTTTTTCCCATTCTTCATTCCAGTTGACTTGCTCTATCTCTTGAGCGGTATAGCTAATTTGAAACTCATTAGATTGCAAAATTTGTATTTCTTCTAGAAGTTGGTTAAAAGCGATTTCTCTTTCTGGAAAGGCCTCTTCTTTCTGAATGTAGGCAATACAGCCTGTTGCTGTTTCTACGAAACTCTCAAATCCAGCATAGCCTAACTCTGCAATTAATATTTCACGGGCAGGTTCTAAAGGCTTAATTGTAAAAGTATAGCCTAGATAAATGGGCGTCATTCTGGTGTATTTGCTTGGGTTTTATAATCTCGAGTTGGATCAATTGTAAGTAAAATAGATCCATTTTGAGAGGGCAAAAATACACTTTCTTCTTGGATAAGAATTTCTTCTTTTGCATTAAAATTTACCACAGCGTTGCGTTCAAAAATCTGATTTTGGATTTTAATTTTTTGAGCTGCTTCTATCTTAAAGTTCCAACGATTAAAGTTTTGATTCTCTACCACAGCATATTCATTAGTATCAAGCATATCATGAGTAAACTTGACAGCCCGACCTGTATGCAAACTACCTGCACCATACATCCCTTTAAAGGGAGCATTAGCTTTAATATGATCAATATTAGTTGAAGTAAGTTTAAGAATGGTGTTTATCTCGTCTACACTTAAATTGGGATTAAGAGAAAACATTAATCCTATCGTGCCAGATACTAAGGGAGCCGCTGGAGAGGTAGCGGCAAAGGGATTATAGTCTATAGTACCATCTTTCTCAAAATCTCCATATTTAAAAATAAAATTACCTGGAGCTACGATATCTACAGTGGCGTCTAAGTTATTGGATGAAGATTTGTATAAGTTATAGGTTCCGTTTTGCGGGTCGTCATTACTAAATCCTCCCGTGCGCGCTAGGTGATACTTCACGCTAGCGGCATAGTATTTACCTTTTTCAGAAACCAGAATATTGTCCTGGGGTGTATCATATCTATGCTGTATACTGCCTACATTTACTACATGCTCATAGGCACCAGGATAACGGGGTTTCTGACCTTTGGTTTTACTAAAAGATTCATTGTGCGGTACAGACACGATTACAGTACCATTGGCTCTAAGCTCATTAATAGCTTCTTGAGCCGTGTCATAATATTTTGTGCTACCCCAACTACAATTGATCACCTGCGCTCCAGCTCTAGAAAGCTCTAGCAGCTGATTAAAAAATTGAAAATCTCCATAACTGGTACTGTAAATGCTACAATCGTAGCAAACACCTGCTATTCCGTATCCGTTATCACCCTGAGCCGCGGCAGTAGCTGCAGTACTATTGCCATGACCTTTTGCGTATCCAGTTTTTTTAAATTTTGTAGTTTTTCCAGCAAATTCTGGATCTTCTTCATTTACCGAGCCATCCGAAATACCTATTATAATATCTCTACTTCCTGTGGTATAATACCATGCTTGTGGAACACCTAGAAAATCATAATAATCTAAGAAGGCCTGCGTACCCGTATTTTTACCTAATGTACTTGTGGTGCCATAATCATTAGGCTCATAAATTTTGAGCTTTTCTTTTTCGAGGCTTTCGCCAAACTCAAATAGGTCTGATGTTTCAGTAAGTAATGCTTTTTGAAAATTAGGGGTATCTGCAATGACAAAATAGGTGCGTTTAAGTTTATTACTTTCAGCATATTTAAACCCTTTCCTAAAAGTTTTAACCTTATGAGAGGAGAATAATTTTTGCAATCGTGCGTCTGCTCCCGTAAAGCTCACCACAGAATCTACTGTAGTTACAGGAATATCTGTTTTTTCTGAATAGGCTCTAATATAAAACCGATCTTCCTGTCCATACCCAAAGAGAAAAGAACCTAAAAGCGCTATGTAGAGTATATTTTTCACAATGAATTATTGTCTATTGTTGTTCTTTTAATCTTTTGACTTCTGCTTTGAGAGTAGTAATCTCTTTGTTTTGCTCGATCAGATAAAGAGTAAGCTCTTCTACTTTTTGTAGCAATATTTTTTGCATTTCTCCTAGTTGTACACCGTCTTTCAAAACTTTTTCAGTAGAAGGCACGTTGGGTAAATGACCTTCTTGATTTATATAGGCTTCTATTTCGCGTAAGCGTGGTAAATCGTATCCTTCTTCGAACACAAAATCTGCCCAATCTTTTACGTCTATTTTTACAGAACGGGCGTGTATCTGCCCATTTACTTCGAGTTTGTCTTTGGGTTTTTTAAGACCTATTCCTACATTACCCGTTTTGGTCACATAGACACTTTTATTTTCTTGAGCGTTGTCAAAAAGGGTGAGAGATCCATCTCTGTTTGTAGCGGTGTTGCCTACAGTTTGTGCTTTGCAGGACGTACAAGAAATGGCAATGAGGGCGAGATATAATAAAGCTTTCATAGGATTAAATGATTTTACCGTCTAAGGTACTAAAAAGTATGTAAGCCTATATATAGGTCTATATTATTTGCTTAGACGTTCCTAAAAAGCATTTACAATCTCAAAAAAATCTTTGGCTTTAAGAGAAGCACCTCCTATAAGGCCACCATCTACATCGGGTTTTGAAAAAATTTCTTTGGCATTTCCCGGCTTTACAGAACCTCCGTACAATATGGTTACATTTTCGGCGAGGCTTGCGTCATATTTGTTGCTTACAACTGTACGTATAAAGGCGTGCATATCCTGTGCTTGTTCTGGACTTGCTGTTTCTCCTGTGCCAATTGCCCACACTGGCTCATAAGCGAGTACGATATGTGACCACTGCTCTGCAGAGAGATGAAAAAGGGCGTTGCGCAACTGGCTTTCTACAATACGCTCTTGATTGCCTGATTGGCGATCTGAGAGTTCTTCACCAAAGCAAAAGATTACTCTCATATGATTTGCTAAGGCCGTATCTACTTTTTGAGCAAGTAAGGCGTCATTTTCATTAAAATAAGCTCTACGTTCACTGTGTCCTAATATAACTGTGTTCACACCAACTCCTAGTAACATCCCAGCCGAAATTTCTCCTGTAAAGGCGCCGCTCGTATTCTGATGCATATTTTGAGCCGCTACAGTAATACCGTTATCTGTTAGGCTTCGAACTGCTGGATAAAGATTTACAAAAGTAGGCGCAACGATAACTTCTGCCTTGCCTGTATTTGTCTCGCTTTTTAAATCTTCTAGTAAGCTTTGCGTTTGCGATAAATCATTGTTCATTTTCCAGTTTCCGGCTACAATATTTTTTCTCATACTATATATTTTTAAAGTGCGTTTAATGCTTTTGTATTTTTATTATGAGCTGGTTCTAATTTTTGGATCCAACCATCCATAAATGATATCTACGGCAATATTAATAAGGACAAATAAGCTAGCTATAACAAGAACAGATCCCATAATAACTGGTAAGTCCAATGTATTGAGGGCGTCTATTATTTCTTTTCCTAGGCCGTTCCATCCAAAAATGTATTCTACAAAAATGGCACCAGCAAGCATAGAAGCAAACCATCCCGAAATTGCAGTTACCACAGGATTTAAAGCATTTTTAAGGGCGTGCCTTTTTATAATTTTAAGGGTGTTGAGACCTTTGGCTTGAGCTGTTCTAATATATTCTTGATTATAAACTTCTAATAATGAGTTGCGCATTAATTGAATAACGACGGCAAGGGGTCGTATCCCTAAAACAAAAGCAGGTAGGATTAGATTTTTCCATTGGATAAAGCGGCTTTCGCCAAAATCATCCACCTCATACAAACTACCCGTCATATTGAGGTTAGTATACTTGTGAAGGACATAACCAAATACCCAAGCAAAGAGTATAGCGCTAAAAAAGCTAGGCACACTCATCCCTAAGGTACTTACGATCTGGATTAATTTATCAACCCAAGTATCTCGCATTTGCGCCGATATGATTCCCAAAACAATTCCAAGAACAATGGCGATAAAGATAGCGCATAGTGCTAAAACCATTGTGTTAGGTAGCGTTTCTGCAATGATAGTAGTCACACGTTTTCCTGTTTTTTGAAAACTCTCTCTCAAATAGGGAGACTTAAGAACTACAGTGGTATTGCTTACTGCAAAGAGTTTCGCAAAGTGGTATTTCTTTTCTGATAAAAAGGTATACGAATTTTCTTCATTAGAATGAAAGGAAATAGGAGAGAGGTCATTGAGATAGTACAGGTATTGCTTGCTAATAGGTTGGTCAAAGCCATATTTTGCTCTAACGATTGCCAGTTGCTCAGGATTTTCATTTTGATCCAGCATCATACTTGCGGGATCGCCAGGAAGTATTGTAAAAAGAATAAAGATAACCGTCACTACTCCAAATAATGTAAGTAGTGCGTACCCTAATTTTTCTAGTAAATATGAAATCACTGTGCAGGAAGTCTTAGACCTTGTTTTTTTAATTCTTGGGCCTCATCCAAGGTTAGCACTTTATATATAAAGTCTTTCCCAAATAAGCGAGTAGCATATTCTTCTATATCCATAGAAAATCCTGCTTCTCTGCGCCGGTTGTTTACTTCTAAAGGATCTTTGATAGGCCATATAAAGCCAAGTCCATTGCCATACTGACTCCCTTGCGTACCATAAATTTGCTCCTTTTCTTGATCCATAAGATATCTATCTTCCATCATAGCGACCATTCTAAAAGGAATTTCTCCCTTTTCGCCTGCTTCTTTCATCATATCTAGATAAAGCGGTATTTTATCAGAATGCTGTATGACATACCACGCCGCTTGATTTGTAGGTTCGCCTACTAGGGATTTACCGGGATACCCATGTTCTTGGAAAATACGCTCTATCATTTGAACATTCATCGTATCCAAAGCGGTTTGCTTCGCCCATAAATCACCTGTATAATCTGCAGGTTTTAATCCCATTTCTTCACCTAGTTTAGCACGTTCCTCAACTTCAGAAACTTGCATTAGTTTTCTGTATTGCTGGTCCAAAATTGCAATACTATCTAAGGTGTGTTTAAGTTTAAAATTAAGATGGGGTTGAGCCGTAGGCAATTCCCTTAATTCGAGATCACTAGCATCATTCCAATGTAATTTTTGAAGGATAGTGCCTTTGTTGAGACTCATCACCCCTGGATTTGCTCTTATTATGGTTTTGAGCGCAGTTTCATCTGTAAAATAAAATTCAAAAGGGAGTTTATAGTCTTTTACAAAACTTTTATTTACCTCTGGAGACGAAGAGGTAAGGCCTATAACCGTATAACCTTTGCGTATTGCCTCTTCTGTTATATTTCTAATGTTGTAGTAG
>CAZXMY010000045.1:0-11821 GCA_964641325.1 uncultured Flavobacteriaceae bacterium
CTCGAGAATGCCCATCAAATGTTTGGATTGGACTATATCATTTTTCGCCCGCACAATGTGTATGGACTTGGTCAGAACATCGGAGATAAATATCGCAATGTAGTAGGCATTTTTATGAATCAGATTCTCAAGGGTGAAGCCCTCACTATTTTTGGTGATGGACAGCAAACCAGAGCCTTTACGTATATAGATAATGTGGCGCCATATATTGCTTCTAGTTACGCTTTCGAGAAAGCAAAAAACCAAACATTCAACCTTGGTTCAGACAAGCAAAATACAGTGGAAGAATTGGCTCAAGAGGTGCAAAAAGCAATGCAAAGAAAAACGAGTATTCGCTTTTTAGACCAACGTGAAGAAGTCGTTCACGCCTATTCAGACCACACCAAATTTAAAGCCGTATTTAATCCAAAACCGACTATGTCTTTAGCAGAAGGACTTGCCAAAACAGCAGCTTGGGTGAAGCAGCACGGCGCGAGAGAAAGTAGTACTTTTGATAATATCGAAATCAAGAAAAACCTCCCAAAATCTTGGCAATAAATCAACCGCTTGTTTCTATTATAATGGCCATAAAGGACACAGCTCCTTATTTGCACGACTGCATAGATTCGATAATTGCGCAAACTTATCACAACTGGGAACTCATCGCAGTAAACGACCATAGTAAAGATGCTACTCCGGAGATTTTGGCCGCTTATGCAAAAGCAGACTCCAGAATACGTGTTTTTCATAGCGATGCACCTAAACTCATCCCAACGCTCCAATATGGATATAAAGAAGTAAAAGGAACGCTCATTAACCGAATGGATAGTGATGATAAAATGCCAGATTATAAAATACAAGTACTTGTAGACGAGTGGCATAAATACGGCAAAGGTCACGTGATTGCCGGAGGAACAGAGCATTTTGTTGATGAAGGCAAAGTAGGTGATGGTTTTTTACGCTATGAGCGATGGCTTAACGAAGTGGCGCAAACCAGCACGCATTATCAACAGATTTATAAGGAATGTGTCATCCCGTCACATTGCTGGATGATTCATAAAGAAGATTTTGACACTGTAGGAGCTTTTGACCCGCTGGTCTATCCAGAAGATTATGACCTCTGTTTTAGGATGTATCGCCACGGTCTAAAAGTAATAGGCATTGATGTCATCTTGCATTACTGGCGTGACCGCTCTAATCGTATCTCTCGCACGTGGGATGAGTATAAAGACAATCGTTATTTTGAGCTCAAAATGCGCTTCTTTTATGAGATAGACCGCGATAAAACAAGACCGCTTGTGCTTTGGGGTGCTGGCAGAAATGGTAAGGATATGGCAAAAATAATTCAGTCGTATGACGATACATTTCATTGGGTATCAAATAACCAAAAGCAAATAGGCAAGGACATTTACGATGTGCGTATGCAGTCTTTTGAAGCGATTCCCGATATAGAAAATTCGCAGATTATGATTGTCGTTTCTTCGCCAGATGGCAAAAAAGAGATTCAAGAATTGCTCGATTCTTGGGGTAGAAAAGCGGTGAGGGATTATTGGTTTTTTGCGTAGCCCTCTCTGTCTTTCGGACATCTCTCCCAAAGGGAGAGAAAGATTAATTTAATGTCACACAAATAAATCAATCATAACCAATTAAACTTTTAAACACCTTTACCTCGCCCCTTCTCGACTAATCTACTCCTCAACTAAAAATTTCCTAACTACCATTCTACCAACCTACCGAAATACTAAAATTCTAATATTTCCAGTTAAGCTTTCGCGAAAGCGTAAAGCAAACAATAATTGCTTAAATTGTAGGAATCAAACTTGATTTTATGCAAATTAAAGAATCTCCGGAGGTATATGACGTGATTATTGTAGGCTCTGGTGCTGGTGGTGGTATGGCTACAAAACAGCTGGCAGACGCTGGCTTTAATGTAGCGGTCGTTGAGGCAGGGCCCTTTTTTGACCCTGCAGATCCTAAAACAATGACCCAGATGAAATGGCCTTACCAGTCGCCCAGACGAGGCGCTGGTGTAGATCGACCTTTTGGAGAATGGGATATGGCTTATGGCGGTTGGCAGATCGAGGGAGAACCATACACACACGAAGAAGGAACAGAGTTTAACTGGTTTAGATCCCATATGCTCGGAGGACGCACCAATCACTGGGGCAGAATCTCGCTGCGTTTTGGACCCAAAGATTTTAAAGGAAAAACAAGAGATGGTCTTGGCGAAGACTGGCCCATCGGTTATGAAGATGTAAAGCCCTACTATGACAAGGTAGACAAACTTATAGGAGTTTTTGGTACCAACGAAGGATTAGAAAATGATCCCGATGGCTTTTTCTTACCGCCACCTAAGCCTAGACTGCACGAACTCTTTTACATTAAAGGTGCAAAAAAATCGGGAATTCCTGTAATTCCTGGGCGCCTGTCTATGCTCACCAAACGTATTAATAATGAACGTGGCGTATGCTTTTATTGCGGTCAATGCTCTCGCTCCTGCTCTGCCTATGCCGATTTTTCTTCTGGGAGTTGTTTAATATTCCCCGCACAAAAAAGCGGCGGAAAAGTGCGACTTTATGTAAACTGTGTGGTGCGCGAAGTCACCACAAATGAAGAAGGTAAGGCGACTGGGGTTTCCTATATCTCAAAAGATGACCGCAAAGAATATAAACTTAAAGCAAGAGTGGTTGTACTGGCAGCATCGGCGTGTAGTTCGGCTCGAATCCTATTAAATAGTACGAGTAAACAACATCCTAATGGATTAGGAAATAGCTCTAACGTCGTAGGTAAGTATTTGCACGATTCTACAGGTTCTGGGCGCGCCGGGTTTTTACCTCAATTAATGAATAGAAAAACATCCTATAACGAAGATGGTGTAGGTGGCATGCACGTGTATTCTCCGTGGTGGGGAGATCATTCCAAGCTAGATTTCCCTAGAGGATATCATATAGAAGTTTGGGGCGGAATGGGAATGCCTAACTATGGTTTTGGTTTTAATGCTAATGAGTTTAATAAGTTTTTTGGTACTAAAGTAGGTGGCTATGGCGATGTATTGCGTGATGATGTAAAGAAATACTATGGTTCAGTGATAGGATTTGGAGGTCGTGGAGAAAGTATCGCTCGTATAGACAACTATTGTGAGATAGATGAAACGGTTATAGATAAATGGGGAATCCCTGTGCTTAAGTTTAATTACAAATGGAGTGACTTAGAGCGCAGGCAGGCTACGCATATGCAGGATACTTTTGAAGAGCTTATACATAATATGGGCGGTGAAGTTCTAGGTGACCGTCCTGGAGGACCTGATAATGGATTAAATAAACCTGGCGAAATCATACATGAAGTAGGGACAACACGTATGGGTAATGACCCAAAAACGAGTGTGACCAATAAATTTAACCAGCTACACGATGTAAACAACGTCTTTATTGTTGATGCAGGACCGTTTGTATCTCAAGCAGATAAGAATTGTACGTGGACGATACTGGCACTTTCGTGGAGAGCTTCAGATTATATTATTGAACAATTAAAAGCGCAGAATATATAGATCTGAGAAGTATGAATAAATTATTATTATTAATGTTACTGTTTTTATTGAATTGGTCGCTTTTGTCTCAAACTAATTCGAAATTGAACAAAGGAAAGAATGAAGATATAGAGGTATTTGCTGATGAGGAAATCATTAATTCAACTATTTTTATTAAACCGTTCTACTTCGAAGAAAATTCGTTCACTTATAGTAATCAAGAATACTTAGAAAAATTTCAATTGTTAGTGGCCGAATATCCAAACTTTAAATTTAAGCTTACGGGGCACTCGACAAATAAAGAATTTGCATTGAATCCATCACTATCGGAGCAAAGAGTTCAAAATATAGCTCACTTATTCAAGATTATAGGTATAACAGATGATAAAATAGAAATTCAAGATTTGAAAAACACTCAACCCTTAGAAGGCTCAGGCAATGATAAAATTAATAGAAGGGTTGAAATATATATTACTGAGGAATAATTTTAATAAGATACCCACTTTCGTAGGTATTAAATAAAAGTTACCCGCCTTCGCGGGCAATAAATATGGATAGAAGAAAAAGTATACAAACGATGTTGCTAGGGACTGGTGCCCTAAGCTTAGGGCTACATAGCTGTGTGACAGAAGGAGGTCCGAGTGTAGAAACACAAATAGTAAACAGTGCAGATGGTTTTTTCGGGAGAACTCAAGAAGAGCTAGAGCGTATAGAAGAACTCAATGCAGAAGAGCTTTTTTCTCAACACGAACTAGAGACCATTGCCGTTTTGAGTGAGGTTATTTTACCGCCTAAACCCGAAGTAGGCGGACCTATAGAAGCTGGCGTTCCTGAGTTTATAGAATTTATGGGAAAAGATGTGCCTGCTTTTCAAAATACATTGCTAGGTGGAATCATATGGCTAGATAAGCAATCTCGGGATCTCTTTAACGGTGAATTTAAAAGCCTCACTCTGGAGCAGCAACAACAAATTTTGGATCCCATTGCTTTTTACGATCCAGACATTCCCACACGAGAACGACCTTTTGAGATACAATGGTTTAGCCTTATGCGCAATCTTACTATGACGGGTTACTACACTTCAGAATGGGGAATAAAAGATTTAGGATACAAAGGAAATACCCCTAATGTTTGGGATGGCGTTCCTCAAGATGTATTAGACCAACACGGTGTTGCGTATGACCCAGAATGGATTGCAAAGTGTATAGATCAAAGTACCCGTGGCACTATTGCTACTTGGGATGATGAAGGTAATTTATTGACCTAAAACAAACTTCTAGTTGTCATAAGGATCCATAATCCCATTTGATTTGTACTCTTTTGTTTTCTTTAGTTGCGACTTATTAAAGCTTCCAGTAAAAGTATTCGAATAAAGTAATTTACCTTCATTTAGTTGCAGCTCAAACCGAAACAGTGCTTCGGTCTTGCCCTGTAAACACGGGGCAATAAATTCCCAATAGTAACTTGATGCCAGATTGACATTATGGTAGCTATTGCCGCACCAACTACTAGGGAGATATTCAATATCCTGCCACTTATTATCGTAATAGACCTGTCTTTTTACATATAATCTACTATCCTGAGCTGGCACAGAAACTAAAGAATCTGTCGTATTAACAATAAAAACTTTAAAGCCTTTAGTGTTCTGCTGGAGAACCTGTTCTGACCCATTAACTGCGATAATAGAAAAAGCATTTTTGCGAGCAAGTCGCTCTACACTTTTAGTAATTTTCTTAGGTGTATTATTACTACCGCCGTAACCTCCTAAACTTGTAGTATCTATTGTACTGGTATCTGCATAGAAATACCCTCTTAGCTTAAATTTTGTGTCTAAACATTCTTGACTAAAACTCATTGCACAAAATAATCCTAGTATCAAACTTAAAATAGATTTCATAATTCGTGTGTTTATAATAGTAAAACTAATCTTCATAGGTTATTTTACAAACTGATATTGCGCAAATAGGGTCTTTGGCCAAGCCAACTGTATATTTGCATTAGTAAACTCAAGAATAATGCCATTAAACATTGTCCTCATCCATCCAGAAATACCTAATAATACCGGCAACATAGGTAGGCTTGCCTTAGGTTCTGGCTGCAAGTTACATCTGGTAAAACCTTTGGGTTTTGAGATTAATAATACAAGGCTCAAGCGTGCAGGCCTTGATTATTGGCAGCATCTAGAGATACAGACATATGACAGTATTGATGATTTTTTTAGTAAAAACGCTTCCGCGAAAATGGCTTTTCTCTCAAGCCACGGCACACAATCACATTATGACATTCCTTTTGAAGACGACTTGTTTTTAGTTTTTGGAAAAGAATCCAAAGGATTGCCTGAAGAAATTACTAAAAAGTATTCTAATCATCTCTACAAAATACCCTTATATAGTGAGCATATACGGAGTTTAAATCTTGCCAATGCCGTTGGTATTGTGGTATATGAAGGAATAAGGCAGCTTAAAATGTAAGTTGTTAAATGAGCTCTTCACGAAAGCGCAACTCCACTATTACAACCTCGGATTCTTAATCGCTTCAACAAAAGATACATCGTAGCCCGAAAATTTCTTAAGGTAACTTCGTATAGAAGTACCAAATGCATCTTGAAAGCCATTTGCTCCTCCAGAACGCAAATAGGATTTTACACTTCCAGGACCTGCGAGATGAGCTGCTGCGAGAATTCCAGACTCTGTAATTTGTATACCTCCTACATTCCTCCCCACAAAGCGCTTAATATCTCTGCGCAATACCCACTTATTGCGAGAGGTATTTAAGAGAAAGGCACGCTCCTGTAGGACAGGATTGTTTAGAAATTGGTGAGTGTTTTTAATTCCAATAAGGTCTAGAGTAGAACGCCCAAACTGGTACTTACCTAAATAGCCGTAATCATTAACGACTAAGTAATTCCCTCGAGACTCTTTAAAAGCCAGCGCCTCTTTAAAACCTACATAGCGCTCTCCAATTAGAGGAATAGGTTGATAGTTAAACCCGTGAGATGAGCTTACTTCGTCAGGAAGAGGTACATCATAATACAGTTGTAACCCTTTTGTAGAATATTTCGATAGATCGATGGTTGATGATGTATCGTTATTCAAGTTTCCTAGTAATAATAGTCCTAACATAAATGGAAGGACAGCAAATGTAACCAGGCTTCTTACCATAAAAATGAATTTCGATGACTTAGGTATTTTCTTACAAAAACTACCTTTTATACGTTATCAATTTCAGCCGGCAAAAATACTACCTTCCTAAAAAATAATAGCCTATTTTATAAATTATTTTATATTTTTTCATTTTAGCTAATAACTATTTGAAAATAAGATAATTATAAAATATTTTTCAGTGTTTGTTTGTTAAATTAATTAACAAATCAAAATTCTTAATCAAAGAATTTACTTACATAACGTCAAAACACTGCGCATAATTGTCATCAATTACACCGTAAAAGTAGAAACAAAACCAATGAGTTAGGAAGCAACTGTTAAAACTTAGGAACAATTTTATTAACAGTCTAGCGCTTAATACCTTGCGCGTTTATCCAACGCTTATACGCTGCGCTATTGGCATTATGCTGTGATAATGTCTTAGCAAACTTGTGATATCCAAAACGCTCCACATTTGCCACAAAATAGTAATAGCCATGTTTCTCTGCATTGAGTACGGCGTCTATAGACGATATATCAGGCATATAAATAGGACCTGGCGGTATACCTGCATTACGATAGGTATTGTACGGTGACTTAGTTTCTAGATCTTTATAAAGCACTCTTTTAATTTGCATATCCCAATTGTTCTTTACAGATTTTACTGCATAAATTACTGTTGGGTCTGCATCTAGCTTTATGCCTTTGCGTATTCTGTTGAGATATACTCCAGCTACTCGTGGTCGTTCATCTACCTTAGCCGTTTCCTTTTGCACAATAGATGCAATTGTATATACTTCACTTTTAGAAAGCTTGAGTGCTCTTGCCTTTGCAATACGCTCATTCGTCCAAAAACGCTTGTACTCCTTGAGCATCCTATCTCTAAAAGCTTCTGCTGTAGAATTCCAGAAAAACTCGTAACTATTAGGCAAATACATACTAAGCGCTGTTTGATTGTTAAAACCATTTTCTTTTAAAAAAGCAGGGTCTTTCATCACCTTAAGTAAAGTGAGACTATCTACTTCTAATTGAGCCGCTACTCTACCTGCAAGATTTTCTATGCGTTCTTGATTATTAAAAGACACCTTTACAGGAAGGTTCTGACTTCTAATAGAATTAATAATCTCATTATTATTCATTCCTTTTTTAATCGCATAATGGCCTGGCTTCACACGAGTAACATATCCTTTCTTCTGGGCTACCGCCGCAAAGGAATTAACATCATCTAACAAAGGCGCAATGTCTTCCATCACATCATCAAAAGTTGCGTTTGCACCAATAAACAAATAGGCTTTCTCATTCTCAAAAGCCGTATTGGCTGCAAAAATACTAGTGTAAACGGTATAGGCAAAAAAACCTCCTGCGACTACTCCTATTAATAAAATGACAACTAAAATCTTTTTGATATACATCTATAATATGTGTTGGTAAAAAAATTCATTCTTAAAATCGCGACCTACTCGTCTCCACTTCTTTTTCAATCCTATACGCTCAAAACCCTGTTTCGCAAAAAGCGCAATGCTTGCGGCATTATCCTCTAATATATTGGCATAAAGCTGTTGTAAGCCCAATTCTTCCTTAGCATATACTTTTAATATACTTAAAGCCTCTGCTGCATAGCCTTTTCTGCGGTTTTTTGGATCTTCTATTAGGATTCCCACTCCAGCGCGTTTGTTATATCCATCGTATTCAAATAGGTCTAGCAAACCAACAATTACTTGGGATATACGGTCACATATGGCAAAGCGCAATTGCTTTACATCTTTAATATCTCGTTTTGCATGCTCGAGATATTCACCTATCACTTCTTTAGAAAACGGACTCGTGGTTTCACTTATTTCCCAAAACTCTGTATTATTTTCTATTCGTAATACATCCTCTAGATCTGTTGTTTCTAGCAGGCGTAGATATAATAATTTACCGTTTAAGGGTTCCATACAAAGGTGCCATTAAAAACAAATGTTGCAGGACCAATAAGGTAAATCTCTTGATATCCTATAGTTCCCTTTTTAAAGGTAACTCTTAATTTCCCACCTTCTACGAGCAAGTCTATTTCTTGACTATTAGCCAAGCCATTTTCATACATCGCCAGCGCCACTGCCGTTACTCCGGTACCGCAGCTTAAAGTTTCGTCCTCTACACCTCTTTCATAGGTGCGTACAGCATAAACATTAGTCTCTTTTTGAGTGACAAAATTTACATTTGCACCTGCTTCCCCATACAAATCACCATATCTAATTGCAGCTCCTTCTTCTTTTATATTTATGGCTTGAACATCTTCTCTTAGCTCCACGTGATGCGGAGAACCCGTGTCTAAAAAAGTATAGTCCGCTTCTTTTTTAAATGTAGTAACATCTTGCATTTGTAAATGCACCAATCCTTCGGTGTCTATCGTGGCGTGATGCATCCCGTCAATAGCTTCAAAAGAAGTCCTGTTAGATATGATTTGTAGCCCTTTCGCGAAAGCAACCACACACCTACCTCCATTACCACACATACTGCTCTCATTGCCATCTGCATTAAAATAGACCATCCTAAAATCTGCCGATGGATGATTTTCAAGCAATATTAATCCATCTGCTCCTACTCCAAATTTGCGATCACAAAGTGCCTTTACCAAAGTCGTATTCTCCTTAGGAAAACTCTGCTTGCAATTATCTATGATAATAAAATCATTACCCGTACCTTGATATTTAGAAAAGTGTATTGTCATTAAGACGAGAATTTTACGACAAAAATACATAATTAGAACTTTCGTTAAGCTGTTAAAAGGCAGTTAAATCTCGATTTCTATTACACTAAAATTTTAATTTTAGGTGTTATTAAACTTTAAATGAAAATGACTATGAAAAAACTAGCTAGTTTATTATTTGTTGCGCTCCTCGCAGGAGCAATAACGCTAAGCGCGTATAAATTATTTATAGAAGAAGATACTCCACAACCACAAGTTGCAACCACAGTAACAACACCTGTTATACCTAATTATGTACCTACAGCCTATACGGGAGCCATAAACTCTGGTATTGATTTTACAGCAGCGGCAGAACAAACAGTAAATGGTGTTGTGCACGTTAAAAACGTACAAATGTTTAAACAACCTCGCAATATGATGGAATTCCTAAGAGGTGGTGGCGAGGCTGGAAAAGGTATTGTAGGAGCAGGAAGCGGTGTTATTATTTCTGGTGATGGATATATTATTACGAACAATCACGTGATTGATAACGCAAGTGAAATAGAAATTACCCTCAACGATAACCGTACCTACAGCGCAGAAATTGTAGGACGTGATGAAAAAGCAGATATTGCTTTATTAAAAGTGGAAGCTGAGGAAGAATTACCTTATATCCCTTTTGGAAATAGTGATGAAGCTAAAGTGGGAGAATGGGTACTTGCCGTAGGAAATCCTTTTAATCTTACCTCTACCGTTACGGCTGGAATTGTCTCTGCAAAAGCACGTGATATAGATGAAAGAGATAGTAATTATCAATCCTTTTTACAAACCGATGCTGCTATTAACCCTGGGAATAGTGGCGGCGCTCTAGTTAATATACATGGAGAACTCTTAGGTATTAATACAGCTATCACTTCGCAAACAGGATCGTATGTAGGCTATGCCTTTGCGGTACCATCTAATAATGCCCGCAAAATTGTAGAAGATATTATCCAATTTGGTTCTGTACAAAAAGGAATTCTCGGTGTACGCGGCGGTGATGTAAGTCCTGCCCTAGCAGAGCAAGAAGGCATCCAAACTTTAGAAGGTTTTTATGTGGCAGGAGTAGAAGAAGAAAGTGGAGCACAAAAAGCTGGCTTGCAATCTGGAGATGTGATCAAACAAATAGACCATGTACGTATTAATAAATTCGCAGATTTATCCGGTTACATTAGTTCTAAACGGCCGGAAGATACGGTACAAGTAAGCATATTGAGAGATAATCAAGAACTTACTATTCCTGTAACCTTATCCTTAGCAATAGAGAATACCTATGATATCACACGTCTTGGGATACAAGTAAAAACGGCTACAGAAGAAGAACTTAAGGCTAATAATGCAGATAATGGCGTAATCATTAACAAACCTCTTACTCGCGATATGGCAAAATTTAGAGGTTTATATGGTCGCGTTATTTCAGAAATGAATGATGAAGACATTCATTCTATAGAAGATGTAAAAAGAATCGTGAAGAATCAAAGTATTGATGACCCTCTAAGTATTGTTTTCTTAGATGAAAAAGGAGAAAGGAACCGCTTTATTTTTGAATAAATAAAACAACTCAAATAACGAATAACCCTTTACTAATGTAGAGGGTTATTTTTTTTATGATAATCCATTACGAAAACGTTTGAAATCTATACTTTTGCCACAATTATTAATAAGGTATATGCTTTCGCGAAATCAAGCCTGAGAGATCTGCCGGCAGGCAGGTTCACGATTATCGGGAGAGTGCAGCGGTAAAGCATACATTTTAAAAGCAATTAATACAACATCTTCGTAGCAATATGAGCACACAAAATACGTACGAAAACGAATTAACTTTTCAAGCAGACAGACGTCGCGCAACTGTAGAATTTATTAAAATTGTCAGTGATTTATGGTATGATAAATCCATAGAACTTGTTCTTTTTAGGAATGGATTGATTGACAAAAATGTAAGTGACATTTTAAACCTTCACGAGTACGCTGGAGCTTTTGTACAAAAACCCATATCCATTTTTGATAGCACAGAAATTGCACAGGCCATCAAAAATATGGATCTGCCACCAGCAAAATTGGACATTGGAAAACTTACCTATGAATACCACATTGCCGACTATAATAATGTAACCTCTTTTGTGGCCAGCAAATTAAAAGGTGCATCCCAGAATAAGGGTATCTCGCCTAAGGACGTAGTACTTTATGGTTTTGGAAGAATAGGTAGATTAGTAGCTAGAGAGCTAATGGCTCGCACGGGTAAAGGAAGCCAGTTACGATTAAGAGCTATTGTGACCAGAGGGAAAATAGATGCCACCATTCTAGAAAAAAGAGCTTCTCTCTTTAAAAGTGATTCTGTGCATGGAGATTTTTCCGGCACTGTAACTGTAGACACAGAGAAACAGGCACTTATTATTAATGGAACAACTGTACAAGTTATTAGTGCAAATGCTCCCGAAGAGATAGATTATACAGCTTATGGTA
>CAZXMY010000046.1:0-11701 GCA_964641325.1 uncultured Flavobacteriaceae bacterium
GCAATAGTATGAGCTGCAAAAATTTCAGTGCCTAAGGAAGTGGCCTCTCGCAAGGCTAATACTAAGGCAATATTAAGTGAAAAAGAACGCACAAAAAGATTCAAGCTCATGGAGACTAGTCTTTTTATTTCGGGATGCAGCGGGAATTGCAATCGCAAAGAAACATTGGTTTTAGACAGCAAGAACAATAGCGCCATAATCGCCATAATACCTTGAGATATAAGACTAGCCCATGCCGCTCCTTTTACACCCATTGCGGGCACGATGTCTTGAAAACCATATACTAACAAAAAATCCAAACCAATATTTAGTAAAGCACCAGTAGCGGCAACAAGCATAGGCCAGAACGTATTTTGTAAGCCCCTAAATATGCCAAAAACAGCAAACGTAAATAGGGTAAGGGGGAATCCCCATACTCTAATGTTGTAATACTCAACACTCAAATCGAGAACCAGGCCTTGCGCATTAAAAAACTTAAATATTCCTTCTACAAAAAAATAGGTGCTTCCTAAAACTATTAAGCTCAATAGGATATTAAAATAAATCGCCTGAGCCGGAAGAATTTTAATGTCATCGAGTTTTCCCGCCCCAAGACTTTGGGCGATTATAGTAGCGATAGCGCTACGCGTTTGTCCCAATATCCATATAAGCATGGATAAAAAAGACCCCACAATTCCTATCGCAGCTAGAGACTCTACACTATTAGAAGGCATATTGCCCACAACGGCTGCATCTGTACTAGACAAAATAGGTTCTGCGATTCCTGATATTATCGCTGGAATTGCGAGTTGTTGTATACGCTTAAAAGAGATGTCTATTGCTGCCATATGAGTTCATAGCAGTAAAAAGGGTGTTCGCTTTGTTTCGGAAAATAGATATTCCCTAATTTTTGATAGCCACGTGCTTCATAAAACCGCTGGTTTCTTCTGTTTTGACTAAAGGTATCAAGGCGTATGGAAGTGGCTTTTTTTGCTTTCGCGAAAGCTTCTGCATAATCCATTAATTGTTGCCCCAAACCTTGCCCTTGTGCCGTAGGATGGACCGCAAGACGGTGTATATAGTAATTGTTTTCTGAAGGAGTGAGCCATTGTATAGGCTTGTACTCATCGTCCATGTGTGTAGAGATGACAAGTGTTCCTACAATGGCGTTCTTTTTTTTAAGAAGGTATAATTCCTTCCTTTGGATGTCGTTAGCAAAAGCTTCTGGAGAGGGATAAAATTCGTTCCACTGGTAAATATTTTGAGCAATCATAGCTTGAGCACAGGCTCTAGTAAGACTCATAATTTCAGGTATTTCCGAAATTTTTGCGGGTACAATCACAGAATAGAAGTATTTTTGCAGAGTAGAAACAAAAATACGCTTATTCTATGAAAAATATTCTTGTGCCTTTGGGCTCATCATCTACTGGAGTAGATACGTTGCAATATGCTATAGATATAGCAGAAAAAATAGACGCAAATGTGTATGTGATTTCTGTTTTTCAGGAATACTCTAAGGTTGGAGGATTGACTAAAGTAAATACGCTGCTTAAAGAAGAATCAGAAAACCGAATTGATAAAGCGCTCGAGCAGGTGAATCACAAAGGAGTATCTGTAATTGCGCACCCTATTAAAGGAGAGGTGTTAGAAGGTGTAGAACGCTTTAATAAACACGTACCTGTAGATTTAATGGTTCTTTCTCCTAGAAGTAATTCAATAAGAGAAGAGGTTTATCTGGGGAAAACGACAGGCCGCCTTGTTAAGGAAACAAATATTCCCGTACTTGTTGTGCCAGATGGCAGCAGTTTTAGTGCGCCCAAGAGAATACTTATGGCGTTTAAAGATGGTGTTTTTTCTAAAAAAAGCATGTTAGAACCATTACCTAAATTTTTAAATCATTTTAATAGCACATTAGACTTGCTCCATGTAAAAACACCTGCATCTACTCCAGAAATGGAAACGGTAAGCGGAAAGTTACAGAAATTACAAAGCACGTACACAAAGACAGAAAACGCAACCACATATCAAGGGGTTTTGGAGCATTATAAGACTCATAATCCAGATATGATATGCGTAGTACGAAGAAAAAGAGGCTTTTTTAAAAAATTATGGGAGAAAAATGTGGTTCTCAAAAAGGAGTTTTTTACCACAAAGCCATTGCTTATCTTAGGCGCTCAGAAGTAATATAGTATTCTGCTTTCGCGCCTGTTTGCCGACAAAGGCAGGAAAGCTTAAAAAGGGGATGTAGCTCAGTTGGCTAGAGCGCTTGACTGGCAGTCAAGAGGTCGGCGGTTCGAATCCGCTCTTCTCCACTAGATTGAAAAAACCCCGTCTTATGATGGGGTTTTAATAAGAAAATCCGGAATCCTCAAAAGGAATATCTGGATTTATTATTTCTTGAAGGAGCTGTACCAAAATGTCTTCAAATTGGGAAAGGGTAGAGGGCTCTATTTTGTTTTCACCTGCTATACTAAAAGACATATATCCATTCTTAATTTTTTTTGTAGAGATTATTCCTGCAGAAACGGGGCTTGAGAACGGAGATGTTTTAAAGAGCAAAAGTGTATACAACATAATTTGAAACGCTTTTTCGTATTTGGCTTCTGGAGCTAATAGGTCTTCCCACGTTTTAATTCTTAAATCTCTAGGTTCTACGGTTCCGGTTTTATAATCTATAATTCGAGTCTGATTATTATAACTATCTATCCTATCTACAGTTCCTTTAATGGTAATGTTATATGGAAGATCATAATGCCCCAAGGTTGCACGAAGCTTAGATTCTAAGGCGTTAATTTCTAGAATTCCTCCTTTGCTTAGGGTAGATGATTCTTCTTTTAAAAAATTGTCAATATAACGACATATGACCTCGTAAATAATTCGGTTTTTGCCAGTATCTATATTATAAATACCTTCTTTATTAAATTCGTCATCAACATAATGGGTATACTTTTGATGGAATGCAATAATATCCTCAGCCCGTATTTGTTTTTTCAAGAAGGGTTGGTATAAGCGCTCTAACACATTATGAATAATGGTGCCCATTGTGTTACTAGCAATGGTTTCTTCTATAGAATTAGGCGGAGCAATTTCTAATATATACTTGTAGTAAAAGTCTAAGGGATTTCTTAAGTAGGTGGCTATAGCTGAAGGAGAAATACCCGATTGTAAAAAGGATTTAATTTTTGTTTGAACAGCTTGCGTTTTTTTAATCTCAGCCGATTTTTTAATCTCAGTTTTAATAGGAGAGGAGCCACTCTGATGGTTTATCTCATGAATGCCCTCTGCATCTAGCTGATGAATAAGTCTACTTTTCTCATTGGAACCCAAGCCAGAGCTTGTGCTAGTGTATAGTATTTCTACATGACGCGCTCTATGAAGCAGTCTATAGAAATGGTAGGTGTATACCGCATCTTTATCTGTGTAAGTGGGCAATCCATAATGCATCTTCAAATCATAAGGTAAATAGGAGCCCGTAGTTTTTCCGGAAGGTAATATTCCTTCATTGACCGAGGTAATAATAACAGTCTCAAAATCTAGTAGGCGAGATTCTAACATTCCCATAATTTGAAGGCCTTCATAGCGGTTACCCCTTAAATCTACGACTTCTTTGGATACAATTTCTCCATAAAAGTGCTCTAAGACTGTAATATTGGTGATGTAAGAGTAGTTTGCACAGAAAGCTTCTAGCTGTTTAAAGACTCTATCAAAACCGTTTAAATAGGCTATATAGAATGTATTTTGTTTTTTGGATACAGCATTGAGCGTGTACGCAATAAGTGCGGATATATTCTTAAGGGCTTTCGATATAGTATTATTCCACGGCTCAAATACAAAAATTAGGTTATTATCATTCTCTTTAAAATGATTTTTAAGTGTTTCAAAAGACACATGAATACTATTTGTGTCTGTTATGTGATTAGTAATGTAGGCGTTTTCTTCTGGCTTGAAAACAAGCGAAGCAAGAGGGTGTTTTAATACCGAAAGCACGTTCTTGTAATAATACCCATTTGTAGTTACCGTAAGTTGAAGTTTAAATAGATTTTCAAAAAAAGACGCAAGAGGAGTTTGCTTAAGAGGAAGCCCCATTGTGATATTCACATTTTTAACATTGGGCGGCAAGGAATTAATAAGAGGAATTATTATGCCCTCATCGCCTAATATTAGGGCTGTTTTGTTTAAGGCCTGCTCATCCAAAGATGCAAGAATATGGGATACATATTTGGCTTGATCTATATTTTCTGGAACAGCTGTACAGTTAATTTTTTTCTTGGCATTAAAATGTGAAGTGATCCATTTAAAGTCATTTTTAACAAAATGTTTCCAGTTGGATTTGTGCTTGTTTAAGAAAGTCGAAGCATTATGATTAGGGATGTTCATAAAATACTCTTCGGCATCCCAATAAATACTGGAATTCCCGTGAGCAAGCAGCGCCTGAATTATACGTTCTTCAGATGTGTTTAAAGCATTAAAGCCTAAGAATACGTGATGATTATTGGGTTTAGTTGTAATATAAAACTCTATTTCCTCCGAAGCCTTTCTATAAAGAAGACCTTGATGGCCTGCGTTTTGAGACAGTAGCTTTTCGGTTAGGGATTCATAATATAAAGGCAACTTCTTCCAGAATACCAGATATTTTTTGATGAGGTCAGTAGTTGCGGTTTTGGACCAGTGGTCTAGTTCCTGTATTGCGTGAAGATGATTAAATATTTCAGAGTGCTTGAGAATATGGCGATCTATCTCATTTATATCATCTAGAACGGAAGGAGCCCAAGAAAGAAAATTTTGAAAAGTCTCCTGATCTTTCTGTGGCGTACACTTAAGGTAGGCTTCATAAAATATAAATAAGAGTTCTGTTGAGGACACAGATTGCAGTCCGGAAATATTTTGAATAAACTCTTCTATGCTATAAATCTCAGGAGAGAAGATTGTTTGAGAAAGGGAAGAGGCAATAGTTTTTTGAAGTAAAGTTCCTGCCCTTTGACTAGGGAGAACAAAAATCAGCGTGGAGAAATCAGCACCTTGTTTTTGTAGATCAGATACAACGTCTTCAATAAATGTTGTGAACATAGTACTAAAATAAAAAACGCCTCGCTATTTAGCGAGGCGTTTTCTTATTATTTGGTTTGAATTATATTCTCACTCTTATTATTGAGAGATAATAGACAATTCAACACGTCTGTTTTGTTGACGACCAGCGGCTGTAGCATTAGATGCAACAGGTCTAGCTTCTCCAAATCCTTTAGATTGTAAACGAGAAGAAGAAATTCCTCTTTGTGTCAAGTAGCTTAATACAGAAGCTGCTCTTTGATCAGAAAGATTTAAGTTGTAAGCATCGCGTCCTCTATCATCTGTATGACCTTCAATAAGGAACACAGTATTTGTATATTCTTTCATAATGTCTGCCACATTATCAAGCGTAGAGTATGATTCAGTACGAATAGTTGCTTTATTGTAATCAAAAAGTACATTCTGGAACTGAAGGTTAAGATCGTTGATAACCTCAACAGAAATCTGAGGAACTACTACCTCTGGACATCCGTTATTAGCAACAGTACCTACTTCATCAGGACAGTTATCGTCTTTGTCTAACACACCATCACCATCTTTGTCTTGGTAAGGACATCCGTTGTTTGCACGTGGACCTGCTTCGTTAGGACAAGTATCATCAGAATCTTTTATTCCGTCACCATCAGCATCAGGACAACCACCTAAAGAGGCAATACCAGGAACTGTAGGACAAGCATCCTTAGGATCAGCAATTCCATCACCATCAGAATCTGCACATCCATCAAACTCAGCTAAACCAGCTACATTAGGACAAGCATCTTTAGAATCTTCAATGCCATCACCATCTGTATCAGGACATCCGTTAAATTCTTCTAGTCCAGGAACTTCTGGACAAGCATCATCTTTATCGTAAATTCCATCTCCATCCGTATCTTTTCCTCCAAATGCAATTCCTAAAGAAGCTGCGTGTTGGAAATGTCTGTTGGAATCTTCTTCAAAGGCATGCTTATAACCAGATCTAATACCTACATTAAAGTATTCACTAACCCAAAAACGAATACCTAAACCTCCGTTTGCAGTTCCGAAACCTATATTGTTTCCAGTATCTTCACTTTCTAACCATGAATATCCACCTCCGGCAGTTACATAGGGATCTATCCACTTAGATTTAATGAGTTGTTTTAGGCTGTATGAAACTTCTCCATCTACAGCATAATGTTGTAATTCATTAGTAGGTCGTCTGTCTCCAATCTGATCAATTCTGTTAAGAGATCCAGAAACTCCTACCACAAAACCATCACCTATGTAACGTGATACATTAAGGTATGATACAGAAGGAACTATGTTCCAGTGGTCATCTGCATTGAAAAACTCGTCAAAAAGGTCGTCGCTCTCTCCACCAACGCCGGGTATGGAATTTTCATTGCCAGTAGGATAAAAATCAATTGCATTCGCACCGACAGAAATTGCCCAAGGATTGTTTTCATCTTGTGCATTCACAGAACCGATAAACATTACCAGTAAGGAAGCAACTAAAAATTTGTTAAGATGTTTCATTGTATATTCTTAATTTAAGTGTTAATTAAAAGCAAAAGTAAGTTGTTAAAAGTAATCATCAAAGATAATTTTGTGAAAATTTTATAATTTATTCGTTTTCACGGATAAAATACAAAGTTATATAACCGCTAATTCCGTGCCTACTTTCACAAAGGCGGCAATAGCTTTATCGAGATGATCTTGAGTATGAGCAGCACTTAGCTGGACGCGAATGCGAGCTTTTTCTTTAGGAACAACGGGATAAAAGAAGCCAATAACATAAATTCCTTCATTTAATAAGGCATCAGCCATTTTTTGAGAAAGTTTTGCGTCATATAGCATTACGGGTACAATTGCAGAGTCTCCGTCTATAATATCAAAACCTGCCTTTTGCATTCCTGTTTTGAAGTAATTTGTATTCCATTCTAGCCTATCTCTAAGATTTGTGTCATTTTCCAACATTTCGAAAACTTTAATAGAAGCGCCTACAATAGCAGGAGCTAATGAGTTAGAAAATAAATAAGGACGGCTGCGCTGTCTGAGAATTTCAATCACTTCTTTTTTTGCAGTCGTATACCCTCCCATAGCGCCACCTAATGCCTTTCCTAAAGTACCCGTAATAATATCTATTCGTCCCATAACTCCCTTCGCTTCCAGAGTTCCTCTACCTGTATCGCCTATAAAACCCGTTGCATGGCACTCATCTATCATTACCAAAGCATTATATTTATCTGCAAGATCACAAATCTTATCTAATGGAGCTACTAGCCCATCCATAGAAAAAACACCATCGGTTACAATTAACTTAAACCTAGCCCCATCTTCAGTGGCTTTTTGTAATTGCACCTCAAGATCTGCCATATCACTATTCTTATAACGATAACGGGCAGCTTTGCACAATCGCACTCCATCTATTATGGAGGCATGATTTAATGAATCAGAAATAATAGCATCCTCTTTACCTAATAACGGCTCAAAAACACCACCATTTGCATCAAAAGCAGCAGCATATAATATGGTATCTTCAGTACCATAAAAAGAAGCTATTTTTTGTTCCAGTTCTTTGTGTATGTCCTGAGTGCCGCAAATAAATCGTACCGAGCTCATCCCAAAGCCATGTGTGTCCATAGCATCTTTAGCAGCCTGTATAACTTCCTTATTAGAAGATAAGCCTAGATAATTATTGGCACAAAAATTAATAACTTCTTCGCCAGTAGACACCTTTATTACAGCATCCTGTGGTGTTACGATAATTCTTTCTTTTTTATAAAGCCCAGCTGCTTTTATGTTCGCTAGTTCTTCTTGAAGGTGTAGTTGTATATTTTTATGCATGAATTTAGTTTTTAAACAAATGTAGAGATTAAACCGATATTACATTAATTTCTGTATTAACATATACTAGCAATTTTTGTGTAACTTCAAAACCCATTTGATTTAGTAAGGAAGCGTAGTTGTCTAATTGATAACTATGCTCTTCTTTAGCAATGCCCGTTTTATAGTCTATTATTGCGGTGGAGCCAGTAGGGTGTATAACAATTCTATCTGGAATAAAAGTTGTTCCTTCTTTAGAAAGAATTGTTCTTTCATTATAAACGGTTAGCCCTAGGGCAAAATGCTTAGCTAATTTTGGATGTTTTGCGATTTTTGCTAGAGTTTCGCTGAGATTGGCTTTTTCTTCTTCTTGAATCTTACCTTCTAGTACAAAATGTTGTAAAGCAATCTCAATATCTGAAGGAGTATTAATTTGAGCCAGAAGCTCGTGCACGAGATTCCCGTAAGAGATAGCTTTTTTTATTTCTTCGGTATGGGCTTGGTTTTTGGTAGCGGCTATTTTTATGTTATGCATGTCTTTGCTAGAAGAGACAAAAGGGATAGAAAGCGCTTCTTTAAAAGGCACACTTTCCTTTTCCTTGTTGCGTTCTTTGCCAAAGCTATAGGACATTCGTCCTTCTTGGAAGTGGTTTGATTTTTTGAGAAAGTCTACGAGGAGGTGGCTGTAATTTTTTGGTGTTTCGCTTTCGCGAAAGCGAGATAACACATATAACCTTTCTATTGCTCGAGTACACGCAACGTATAGGACATTTAGAGCGTCAAACTGTTGTTCGCTGTGGCGTTGGTTGTATCGTAGTAGACCTTGATCGTCATAGTTTTTAATTCTTTCAGAATGACCTATCATAAGTTTTGAAAAGCCAGCATAGTCTTGTGGTGCTATGTCATACCAGTGATGCTCATTTTGTGTAGCGTATATATTAGAATCTGCATAGGGAAAAATTACAATAGGAAATTCGAGCCCTTTAGATTTATGAATAGTCATAATCTGTACGGCATCTTTTTCTAAAGGAGCATGTATGGATAATGCATCTTTTTTTTCTTCCCAATGGTCCAGAAAACCTATTAAACCTTGATTTTGAATAGAAGTATAACTATACACAGTTTCTAAAAACCCTACCACAAAGGCATCTGCAAGATCCAAGATCTTAAAACTTCTAAGGATATATTCTACCCCTTCATAAAGGGGTAAAGATGCAAAAGTGATGCTTGAGAAAAATATATCTAAACGCTCCAGATATTGATAAAGATTGCTGTTTTCTTCACGCAGCCAGGTATCGAGAAAGACGTGCACATCCTCTATTTGATGTATATTAGAAAGAAAGCGTAAGGCGCTAATGGCGACAGGAATGTTATGGGGTTCATTCTGTAAGACAAGGATGTCTTGTAAAAAAAGAACAGTGTTAGAGTTTTTTAATAGTAGACTGTCTGATGAGACTACTTTTATTTTTTGCTCAGCAAGAAACTGAGCAAGGTAAGCCCCTTGTTTATTACTTCTCGCCAGAATGCAAATATCGCTTTTTTCAAAACCATCTAAACTTGCTTTTTCGATAATATCGAGCACTTTTACAGGGTACATTTCGTCTGCCTCCGTATTAGTTTGCCCGTCTATAAAATCTATAGACACAAAACCTTCTTCCCGTGTATTGTACTCTTGTTTATTGTCTTGTTTGTAAATAGCGCTGTGTATGGGATTGTCAAACATTCCCGCAATATGTGTAAAAAAAGAATTATTGAATGTGATAACTTCCTTATGGCTTCTATAGTTTTTGTCTAGTTGCTCTAGAGTAATGGGACTAGAAAAAGGAGTGTTGCCTTGAGCTAAATCAATAAATTGTTCTGCTTTGCCTCCGCGCCATCGATAAATAGCTTGTTTAGGATCCCCTACAATTAAGAGGCTATGGGCTGGTGTGTCTTTGCTTTCTGAAACTAGTGCGTTATCTATTAGAGGAATGAGGTTATCCCATTGCACTAATGACGTGTCTTGAAACTCATCTATAAAATAATTTGTGTAGCGCTCACCTAATCTTTCGTATATAAAAGTCGCCGGTTGATTTTTTATAGAGTTATGAATGATGGTGTTAAAATCAGAAATAGGCAATACATTTTCTTCTTCCTTGATGCGTTGTAACTCTTCGTTAATAAGTTGCAAGGTAGAAAGCGGAACTATGTTTTTGTAAAATTCACTCAGCTTAGCCACTTCAAAGTAGGAAGCCTTTGTAGTTTTAAAAAAAGAAATAAGCTCGCTTCTTAATGCATCAATACTAGACTTGGCCCATTCCGCTGTAGTTTTGTTGTAAAACTCATATTCATCTATATTATTTTGCCATTTACTTTTTGGGTCGAACTTTGCGCTTAAAGGATCGTTCGCTAAAACAGCAACATGTTTAAAGAAGGTTTTTCGGCTAAAATGGGAATCTTCTATCCCCATAGAATCAAATTTGTCTAATAGATCTTGAGACTCTTTTTTTACTTGATCAACAATGGCTTCTTTGTTCTTAATGAGAAGTGTAGCGAGTTTATCAAAATCTTCTAGGCCTTTCTCTTTAAAATAGGCCATAGCGCTTGCATCGTCCTCTTTATAGAGAAGTCGAGCCGTTATGTTTAAGTCGCGAGCAATATTCCAACTTTTATCTTTATCTGTTTTTTGCAGAGCATAGTTTACCAATATTTTAGTTATTTCTTTGTCACTTCCCGTTTTATCTATAAGACGGTCTACGGCACGAGACAGTAGCCCTTTTACATCTAGTGAAACTTCAAAATTACCCGAAAGATCTAGATCTCTAGAAAAAGTGCGTAGGATTCTATGGGTAAGAGTGTCTATGGTTACGATATCAAAAGCAGCATAGTTGTGCAATATCTCATTAAGGAGCAAAGCTGCTTTGCGTGATATGCTCTTATGGTTTAGACCCATATCTGATGCGATATCCATGAGCATTACAGGAATTTCCTGATCTAACTCCTCATAAGTTGCAAATGTTTTAAGGTTAGAAAGAACACGCTCTTTCATTTCTGCCACAGCTTTATTTGTAAAAGTGATAGCAAGTAAATGACGATGTTTGTTTTTAAAATTACTGCCTATTAAGGTTTTGATGTAGCTTTTTACAAGGCTATATGTCTTGCCAGAACCGGCAGAGGCATTATAAATGGTAACATCATTTTGCTCAGACATACGCCTAAGATAAAAAAGCTGCCCGTAACCGAACAGCTTTAATCCAACTTAAACTAAATTTATAACGAATCAATAACTTCAGTTGTCATTAAATGAGGTCATTAACTATATTTAATAGACTTGTTTGCTTAGAAAAGGTTGCGTAAGAATTCTTAAATAGGCTTGGTGCTCAATAAGATGAACTTATAGTTGTATAAAAAACTATCTTCTATCTTGATTCTAATTCAATTATCTAATCCTTAACTTTGTAGAGAACAGAGTTATTAATCCAAAAAATTGAGAAGTTATGTCATTTGAATTACCAAAATTAAACTATGCGTACGATGCATTAGAGCCACATATAGATGCCCGAACTATGGAGATACATCATAGTAAGCATCACAATGGATATACAAACAAACTTAATGCGGCTATAGAAGGCACTGATTTATCAGGAAAAGATATTGAATCTATATTATCTAATCTAGATATGTCTAATGGTGCTGTGCGTAATAATGGCGGAGGCTATTATAACCACCGTCTCTTTTGGGAGATACTTTCTCCAGATGGAGGAGGAGAGCCTTCAGGCGCTCTTGCAACTGCCATTAATGATGCTTATGGAAGCTTTGAAGCTTTTAAAGATGCTTTTTCTAAAGCAGCAGCAACACAGTTTGGTTCAGGATGGGCTTGGTTATGTGT